>JBKJHW010000094.1:0-27966 GCA_046598935.1 Vicinamibacterales bacterium
CTCGAACGTCGCTAACACCATCCGCACGAACGTCGCCGGCACCACCGCCGGCCAGTACCGCGAAAAGGGCCGGGAGTACCCCATCATCGTCCGCCTGCGCCCTGAAGACCGCGACTCGGTGGAGTCGGTCAACGACGTGCTCATCTCGACGCCGTCAGGTCTGGTGCTGCCGGCCAAGAACCTTCTGGATCTCAGGTCGCAGACCGGCCCCACCCAGATCGAGCGCAAGAATCAGCAGCGGCTGACGCGGGTGAACGCCGAGGTCGAAGCCGGCACGGCCCTCTCGGACGCGGTCCGCGCCGTACAGGCTCGCCTGCCCCAGGTCGGGGTGCCCGAGGGGTTCTCGGTCGGGTTTGGCGCCGAAGTCGAGCAGCAGTCGCAGGCCTTCAAACAGCTCCAGGTGCTCCTCCTCCTGGGCGTGCTGCTGGTTTACGCGGTCATGGCCTCCCAGTACGAGTCGCTCCGAGACCCCTTCATCGTCATGTTCTCGGTCCCAGTGGCCGCCATCGGCGTCGTCGCCGCTTTGAAACTGACGTCAACGTCTTTCAGCCTTCAGGCGTATATCGGAGTGATCATGCTGGCCGGAATTGTGGTCAGCAACGCGATCCTGCTGGTGGACTACACCAATGTCCTCCGGCGGCGGGATGGTCTGGGGGTGCGGGAGGCCGTCGCGCTGGCCGGACGCACCCGTCTGCGGCCGATCCTCATGACCACCCTTTGCACCATTCTGGGTCTGGTCCCGATGGCACTGGGCATCGGCGAGGGCGCGGAATTGCAGGCGCCGCTTGCGCGGGTCGTCATCGGCGGATTGACCGCCTCAACGCTGGTGACGCTGGTGCTTGTGCCGAGCGTCTACACGTTGTTTGAAGAAGGTTTGACACCGTTGACTACCTGGCGCCGGAAACCGGCGGCCAGCAACCCGGAGCGGGCGTAAACGCATATGAAGAAGTTGATCGTTTGGATTGTCGTTCTTGCGGTTCTCAGTACCGGCGGCTATTTCGCGTACGACAAGTTCGGCAAGACTGAAATCAAGCCGCAGATCACCGAGGGCACGGTCACGCGCGGCAACATCGCCGAAACCGTCGCGGCGACCGGCACCTTGTCGGCAGTCCGAACGATCGACATCGGCACCCAGGTGTCGGGCACGGTGCGAAAGCTCCATGCCGACTTCAACGACCTGGTGCAGAAGGGCCAGCTGCTCGCTGAGCTCGATCCGACCCTGCTCCAGACGCAGGTCGACATGCAGAAGGCGAACCTGCAGCGCGCAGACGTCGACATCAACCAGCGCCGGATCTCGATGGAGAACGACGCGAAGAAGCTCGAGCGTCAGCGCGAGCTCTTCGCCAAGCAGCTCGTGACCCGCGAAGCGCTCGACCAGGCGGAACTGCAGGTCAAGCTCGACCAGGCGAACATCGACTCGGCCGCGGCGTCGCGCGTGCAGACGCTCGCGCAGCTCAGCCAGGCCGAGCAGAACGTCCAGTACACGAAGATCTACGCGCCGATCGACGGCGTGATCACGGTCCGCATCACCGACGAAGGCCGCACGGTCAACGCGAGCACGAGCTCGCCGTCGCTCTACACGATGGCGACCGATCTCCAGCAGATGCTGCTCACGGCGAGCATCGACGAAGCGGAAGTCTCGAAGGTCCGCGTGGGCCAGACGGTTTCGTTCCGCGTCGACGCCTACGCCGGGTCGATGTTCTACGGCACGGTCGCGATGGTTCGCCTCAACGCCAAGAACACGCAGAACGTCGTGACCTACGAGACGGTCGTCAATGTGAACAACCCGGATTACCGGTTGAAGCCGGGCATGACGGCGACGCTCAGCGTCGAAGTTCACCGCGCCGATAATGCGATCCGTGTGCCCGCAGCGGCGCTCCGGTTCCGCCCGACGGCTGAAATGTTCGAACTGATCAAGCAGCCGGTTCCGCCGGAAGCGCAGCCGAACGCCGGCCGGGGCGCCGGCGGCGCAGACGGCGGACGACGCGGAGACTCGGGTGCACAGGTGCCGGGTGCGGCAGGTGCGGCAGGTGCGGCAGCTGCGAGCAAAGCGCCGGATGCGAAAGCGCCTGCGGCAGCACCGAACGCAACGGGCCGCGGCGATCGCCAGCGCGGCGGCGACCAGGCGGCGGGCGCGACGGGTGGGCGCGGCGGCGGGCGCAACTTCACCATGACGCCTGAGCAGCAGAAGAAGATGGACGAGATCCGCAACAACCAGAGCCTGACGCCTGAACAGCGGCGCACGGAGATGGCGAAGATTTTCGGCGGCAACTCGCCCTTCGGCGGCGGTCGCGGCGGCCAGGCCGGCGGCGGCCGCACGGGCGGCAGCCGTTCGGGCGGCCAGAATACCGCCGCTCGGCCGACGGGCATGGCGCAGAGCGGCAAAGACACGATCGACCAGCTTCTCCCGGAGGTCCCGCGTCGTGAGCAGCGCAACCAGCGCGTCTGGCTCTGGGTGAACGGACAGCTCACACCGGTCAACGGCCTCACGACCGGCGTCAGCGACGGCCAGTTCACGGAACTCGTCTCCGGCGAAATCAAAGAAGGCGACAAGGTCGTCACGAACTTCGTGATCCCGGGCGCCAAACCGGCCACCGGTCAGCAGCAGCAGGGCAACCCGTTCCAGCAGGGCCAGCCGGGACGCGGCGGTCCGGGCGGCGGACGCGGCGGGTTCTAATCCGATGGCTGATCCGGTTATCTCCGTCAGAGACCTGACCAAGGTCTACCAGCTCGGCGAAGTCGAAGTGCGCGCCCTTCGGGGCGTGTCCTTCGACGTGCAGCCCGGCGAATTCATCAGCGTCACCGGCCCGTCGGGCTCCGGCAAGTCCACCTTCATGCACATCATCGGCTGCCTCGACAAGCCGTCGGCGGGGTCGTACTTCCTCGACGGCAAGGACGTCGCGAAAGCCTCGAAAGACGATCTCGCGCTCGTGCGCAACACCAAGATCGGGTTCGTGTTCCAGGGCTTCAACCTGCTCAAGCGCACGACGGCGCTCGACAACGTCGAGCTGCCGTTGCTCTACAACCCGAAGAACGGCCTCAAGGCCGCCGATCGCCATAAGAAGGCCATGGAAGTGCTGGACCAGGTCGGCCTCGGCAACCGCTCGCACCACCTTCCAAACCAGCTCTCAGGCGGTCAGCAGCAGCGCGTGGCGATCGCGCGCGCGCTCGTGAACAACCCGTCGATTATCCTGGCCGACGAACCGACAGGCGCGCTCGACACGCGCACGTCGATCGAGGTCATGGGTATTTTTCAGCGTCTGAATAAAGAACTCGGCATCACCGTCATGGTCATCACGCACGAAATGGACATCGCCGAGTACGGCACGCGCTTCGTGCGGTTCCGCGACGGCAAAGTCGTGACCGACCAGGCAATCACCAAGCGGCGCGACGCCGCCGACGAGCTGGCTGCGTTGCCGCCGCCCGACGTGGACGTACCCATCGTGTCGGCTCACGCCTACGCTCCGCATGCACCCGAGAAACACTAACGAGCCCGGGAGGCTCCGCACCAAATGTCGGTATTCATGACCCTTCGAATCGCCGTCAAAGCGCTCGGCCGCAACAAGATGCGGACGGCGCTCACCATGCTCGGCATGATCATCGGCGTCGCGGCCGTTATCGCGATGGTCGCGCTCGGCTCGGGCGCGCAGTGGCAGATCGAAGAGCAGATCAAACAGACCGGCACGAACCTGGTCATGATCATGCCGGGCAACTTCTCCACCGGCGGCGTGCGCATGGGCGGCGGCAACGCCACCACGCTCAAGCCTGAAGACGCCACCGCGCTCCGCGATGTCCCCGGCGTGCAGTACGTGAGCGCCACCGTCAGCACCCGCACGCAGCTGATCTATGCCAACCAGAACTGGTCGACCAACGTGCAGGGCTCGGACGTCGACTTCCCCGCCATCCGTCTGTGGACGGTCAAGTACGGTTCATTCTTCGGTGATCAGGACGTCCGCGGCGCCACCAAGGTCATCGTGCTCGGCACGAGCGTCTCGAACACGCTCTTTGGCGAAGGCATCGATCCGACAGGCCAGATCATCCGCGTGAAGAACCAGCCGTTCACCGTTGTCGGCGTCATGAACCCGAAGGGCCAGTCGTCGACCGGCCAGGATCAGGACGACACGGCCTTCGCGCCGTACACGACCATCATGAAGAAGGTCAGCGGCAACCAGAACATCCAGGGCATCTCGGTCTCGACCGCCAGCGCCGACGAAGTGAATGACACGGCCGAGCGCGTGAAGCAGGTGCTGCGCGAACGCCACAAGATCGGCCCCGGCATGGAAGACGACTTCACCGCGCGCACGCTCGAAGACATGGCGGCCACTCGCACCGAGATGACGAAGACGATGACGTCGCTGCTCGCCTCGATCGCCGGCGTGTCGCTGCTCGTCGGCGGCATCGGCATCATGAACATCATGCTCGTGTCGGTCACCGAGCGCACTCGCGAGATCGGTCTGCGGCTGGCGGTCGGCGCGCGCGGCCGCGACGTGCTGCTGCAGTTCCTCGTCGAAGCGATCGTCATCAGCCTGTTCGGCGGCGGCATCGGCATCGGGCTCGGCTATGGCATTTCCTGGGGCGTGAAGACCTTCATGCTCTGGCCCGCGATCGTGCCGCTCAACGCAGTCTTCGTCGCGGTGGGCTTCGCCGCCATCGTTGGCGTGTTCTTCGGCTTCTACCCGGCGAAAAAGGCCGCCGGGCTGGATCCGATTGAAGCATTGAGGTTCGAGTAGTCCAACGTAAACAACATTCGGGCTGGCGGTGCTGGCTCGATTTATTGAGGGAGCGCTAATCATGAAACGTGCAGTTGCAGTGTGTGGCGCAGTCGCGATGATGTTCGTTGCGGCGAGCGCGTTTGCTCAGGGATCGTTCGCAGGCAAATGGGCTCCGGATGCGGATAAGAACCCGGCTCCGGCGGCAGCGGGCGCGGGCGGCGGCGGTGGTCGTGGCGGCGGCGGCATGATGGGTCCGATGACCATCACGCAGACGGCCACGGAACTCACGATCGAACGTGAGACCCCGAACGGCGCCATGAAAACGACCTACAAGCTCGACGGTTCGGAACAGACCATCACGCAGGGCCAGGGCGAAGCGAAGGTCAAGGCGACCGCGAAAGACGGCGTCGTGACGCTTGTGACGACCCGCGAAGGCCAGAACGGTCCGACGACGACGACGGCGATCTACTCGATGGACGGCGCGCACCTCGTGATCGCGACCACCCGTCCGGGACGTCAGGGCGGCGAACCGACGACGACGAAGGTCTTCTACAAGAAAGCGATGTAGTTCTGAAACGGTCACATTCCTCCTGGCCCTGCCAGGAGGAATGCGACCAACCCGAGAATCTGATCGTTCGTGTAAGTATCCAGCAGCCCATCGGGCATTGCGGAGACGCTCGACTTCTTCCGCGCCTGGATTTGCGACTTCAACACCTCAATCGGCTTTTCCGGATGATCTGACGTCACGATCGTCACGGCGCGCGCGTTCTCTTTGATCACGAGGCCGCTGACGATGTCGCCGTCTTTGGTCTGAATGAGCTCGGGCTTGTACAGATCGGCGATGAGCTTCGACGGGAACAGCAGCGACTCGATCAGCTCCGGCTTCTTGAGCTTCGCGGCGATGGCCGAAAGATCCGGCCCGATGGTCTTCCCCGCCGCGCCGAACTTGTGGCAATTCGCGCAGACTTTCTCGAAGATCGACTTGCCGACGGCCTTGTTGCCGCCCGGGGCCGCGATCAGCGCCGTTTGGCGCGTCGCCCGGTCGGGCGCCTGCGTGGCCGAAATCGAAATTGCGCCCGCCAGAACAACAGCGGCGATAATGGAGGACGTGATGCGCATCGTTTCAAAAGTATACCTAGTCGCTCTAGCGCTTGTCGTCGGAGCTATTCCCGCCGCTGCGCAAACCAAGGCCCCGCCGAAGGCGCCGGCGCGCACGATCATCATCCAGGCCGGCGACGACATGAAGTTCACGCCGACCGAGATCACAGCAAAACCGGGCGAAGTGATCAAGATCCGCCTCATGGCCATCGGCACGGCGCCCGGCTCCACGATGAAGCACAACGTCGTCGTCTTGAAAACCGGGTCCAACCAGATCGACTTCGCTGAAGCCGCCGCGAAGTCTCCGGCGACCGACTACATTCCGGCGGCGGCGGCGATGAAGGCGATGATCGTCGCGAAGACCGCGCTGATTCCGAACGGCCAGAGCACGGAGGTCACGTTCACCGTGCCCGCGAAGGCCGGCAACTACCCGTTCCTGTGCACGTTCCCCGGCCACATGGCGGCCGGCGCGCGCGGCAAACTGATCGTCAAATAACGGATCGGTTCGTACGCCCGGCGGACACTCGACGTACGTAGGGCGGCGTGTTCTTTGCTCCGCCGCAGCAGGCGCTCGGTTGGACGCTCGCGCCATCCTCGCCCTCACGCCGGGCCTCCGGGAGTTGGCCCTCGAAATCGCCGCCTTCGTCCGCGCGCGTTTCGTCCTTCCCCAAGTTCGCACTGTCAGACCATCGCGTTGTTCCTACTCGGCCCCGCTTCGCACGCCTACGGACCCACGCTCGAACCGCCGCGCTCCCTGCGGCGCGATTTCATGCTGTCGCAGATCGGGCCACTCCCAGTCGGCCCTGCGCGAGGGCGAGGCCGTCGCGAGCGCCAAGCCGAGCGCGTGTGTTAACTTTCCGCCGATGATCGTCACAGTCTTTCGCTCAAGACTCCGCCCCGAAGCCCAGGAAGAATACGCACAGGCCGCGACCCGCATGAGCGAACTCGCGAAGTCGATGCCGGGGTATATCTCGCACAAGACATTCACCGCGCCCGACGGCGAGCGCTGTACCATCGCGGAATTTGAAAGCGAGGAAGCGACGCGCGGCTGGTCAACACACGTCGAACACCAGGCGGCGAAACTCCGCGGCCGGGAAGCGTTCTACTCGGAGTACGACATCAAAGTCTGCGCGGTGCAGCGGGCGCACAAGTTCCCCATGGTTTGAGCCGGATGGTCACCGATCAGGATGTGGCGGAAGTCATTGGGTGCGCGGATGGTCAGCCGGTTGCGAAGCTCGGCGAGTTGCGTGAGTGGCTTCATGCCTTCAAGCCAGTTCTTCCCGGCTCCTTGAGATGAGGCGGTCAGCTTTCGAGTTCTCCGATTTGGAACCAGCCAGTAGGACTCCGTACGGGCCAAGTCTCAGTGAACCCCAGATTAAGCAGTCGCAGCATGTCCGTGAACCGGCATGTGAAGCACCGTCCACTCGCGGCATCGGCGCTCGCGACGGCATCGCCCTCGCGCAGGGCCGACTGGGAGTGGCCCGATCTGCGACAGGATGAAATCGCGCCGCAGGGAGCGCAGCGTTTCGAGCGTGGTTCCGTAGGCCGTGCGAAGCGGGGCCGGGTAGGAACCACGCGATAAGTGCGCTTGAGCGAAACGCGCGCGGACGGAGGCGCGATTTCGAGGGCCAGCTCCCGGAGGCCCAGCGCGAGGGCGAGGACGGCGCGAGCGTACGGGTACGCCGAGCGCGGACCTGCCCGCCCTGAGCGTGCGAAGGGAAGGTCCGCACCTACGTCTTGTCGGCGATCAATTCCGGCGCAATTTCTCGTAATGGTCCCATCACAAACTCTCGTTCCCGGAACCGCGGATGCGGGACTTGCAGGCCCGGCTCGTTGATCACGTCGTTGCCGTAGAGAATCAGATCGAGATCGAGGGTGCGCGCGGCTTTCGGCGTGCGCCGCTCGCGCGCGTGCAATGCCTCGATAGCCTGCAGCGCGTTGAGCAGCTCGCGGGCACGGAGCGTCGTGCGGCCGACGATGACGGCGTTGAGGTAGTCGGGTTGCGGCTCGTGGACATCCACGGGCGCGGTGTTGATGAACGAAGACACGCGCACGTCTGTAAGAATCCCGCGCAACTCTTGAACAGCTTGATTGAGATGAACTTCCCGGTTGCCGAGGTTCGAACCGAGGGCGATCGCGACTGTGACTACTCGATCCACCGGACGGGCATCACGCCGTCGCCCGTGGACGCGCCTTTCATGCGGCGACCCAGCAGGTCGTCCTGGCCGGCGAGCATCTGGTCGAAGAAGCGTTTCTGCTCGAGCGTCTCGCCGAGAATGACGCCGGCGAGCTTGCGATGACGATCGCTCTGGATGCCGGCGACCTTCGGACGCCACTTCGCGACCAGTTGCTCGGCGGATTTGGAATCCTCGGCGACGAGCGGCATGAACTTCTCGTTCGGATTCTTCTTGTTGGTGCCCGTCGCGGCCGTCGCGGTGGCATCGGGCACTGACGAGGGCGTGCCGCCGAGGTCCTCGATACCCGCCTCGAGCCACGTCAGGTGCTCGTCTTCGCGGTTGATCAAATACTGATAGGCGTTATTGAACTCGTAGTCGGAGACAAGCTTGGCGACCGCGACGTGGCGCTGGCGCTCGATGAACTTGTCGCGATGCAGCTCGATGAGGAGCGGAAGGTCGTCGTTCTGCGTTGCCATTACGCGTTCTGTTTTTGCTTGCAGGTGATGCAGACGCGCGTCCACGGAATCGCTTCCAGCCTCGGCATGGCGATCGGATCGCCGCAATCGCGGCAGAGGCCGTAGACGCCCTTTTCGAGCCGGTAGAGCGCTTCCTCGATCGCCTGGAGGATCTTGGCGTCCGTTTGCTTGAGCTTGAGCTGGATCTCGACTTCGTTGGTGCCGCTGGCCTGGTCGGCCATGTCGCCCTGGCGGCTGTTGACGTCAGCCGACGCTGGCAGCGCGCGCGTGCCCGTGGACACCGCGAGGATCTCCCCGCGCTTGCGGAGCAGCATGTCCTTCAAATGAGCGAGGTTGGCGTCAGTCAGGTTTGCGGCGGCCACGATATCTGTCGATATTAGCTCTACCGGTCGCCGCCGATCAAATCTGCCAGGCCGCCCGGCAGGTTCTCCGGCGTTACTCGGTTCGCAATGTTCGCAGCGGCTTCCTGAACACGACGTCCAGGCTCGACACCAGGCCGACGACGGCAACGAGCGCGGCGGTTCCGGCAATCGCGATCGCAATCAACTTCGGCGACACCGACCAGTCGATATCCAACAGCTCGCGGCTCACGACAAACGACAGCGCGATCGCGCCGAGCGCGCCCATGAACCCGGCGAGCGCGCCAATCAGGCTGTACTCGATCGCGATCATGGCGGCCAGCCGCCCCGTGCTTGCTCCGAGCGTGCGGTAAATCGCCGCGTCATAGAGCCGCTGAAACTTCGTCATGGCCACGGCGCCGATGAGAATGAGGACACCGCTGATCAGGGTCACGACGCCGACCACCGTGACAGCGAGCGTCACGTTGGCGAGGATGTCCTGCACGCTCTTCAGAATCTCGCGCACGTCGATCGCCGACACGTTCGGATAACCGAAGGCCAGGTCGCGCTGAAACCCGGCGCGAGCCGCCGGGTCGCTGAGCCCGGTCACGAACGTCACAAATGCATGCGGGATCCGCTCGATCGGGCCGGGCGCGAAGACAAACACGAATCCGCCATTGGCGACGTCGTCCCACTCGACCTTGCGCACGCTCGTGACGCGGGCCGTGACCTCGCGGCCTGCCAGGTCGAAGCGAATGTCGTCGCCCACGTCGATGCCGGAATTGCGGTGCAGGTTCTGCTCGATCGACACCTCGAACGCATCCGAGGGCGACGTGGCAAATCGCCCCGAGACGACGTCCTCGTTGGCCTCGAGGGCTCCGCGATAGGTCAGCCCGAACTCGCGCGCAAGCCCCCTGCCGAACTCCCGCACATCCTTCGACGTCGCGAGCGTGACGCGTTTTCCCGTGACGCCCGTAATGCGGCCCCGCATCATCGGCACGAACTTGGGCGGATTGGCCGAATGACTCGCCGCGATTCTGACGAGCCCATCGACCTGATCCTGCTGCACGTCGATCAGCACGAGGTCCGGTGAGGAGTTGCCGGACTCCGGCGAAAACTCCCGCAGCAGATTGTCCTGCACGATCCGCATCCCCAGCACGAAGAACGCGCCGAGGCCCACGGCCATCAGGACGACCCTGGCCTGGCCGCCTGCGCGGCCGATGCTCACAACGGCGTGACGCAGCGCGAAGCGCCTTGATCGTGCGAGCGGGCCGACGACATGCACGAGCCCGCGGCTGGCAACGTGCAGGATCAGCGCCGCGACCGCGAGCCCGCCGACCACAATCGCGCCGGCCTTCAGCGAGCCTGCCTGCCAGACAGCGACGGCGGAAACAGCCGTCGCCAACGCGCCAAACGTCGCGACCGATCGCCAGTTGCGGCGCCCCGCGGTCGGAGCCGTGTCGGCCCGGAGCAGCAACAGCGGCTTGACCTGGCGGATCTCCATCAACGGCACGGCCGCAAACAGCAGCGACACGAGCAACCCGACCGCGCTGCCCTGCGCAACTGCTGAAACCGTCAGATGGACCGACTCGAGGCGCAATTGCTCAAGCGTGGACGCCGGGATCGCCGCGAGCGCGATCGCGGCAAGCACGGTGCCAAGCGCGCAGCCGGCGAGGCTCAGCGCCGTCATCTGAATGACGTACGTCCAGACCGTCTGCGAGGCCGACGCGCCCAGGCACTTGAGCACGGCGATCGTCTTGAGCTTCTGTTGAATGAAGACTCTCGTCACGCTCCACACGCCGATGCCGCCAAGCACGACAATGGCGAAGCCGATGAGGGAGAGGTAGTCCTCGCCAACCTTGAGCGCCGTGCCGATGCGATCCTCGAGCCGCTTGTACGTCGTCACATTAACCGGCGTCTTCGCGAACGCGACATTGAGCCGGTCTTCGACCGCGAGCAGGCTGCGGTCGTCGCGGACCGTGAACATCCATGCGTAATTCACGCGGCTGCCCAGACCGAAGACCGGCAGGTCTCTGAGAGCGGCGAGATCGATGTAGATCCGCGGCCCGAACGACACGCCGCCGCGCCGCTGCGCGCTTTCCTTGACGAAGACGTCTCGAATCGTGAACAGACGACCCGCGACGACGATCGCGTCGCCGGCCTTCACGCCGAGTTGCGCGAGCACGTCCGGCTGGACGACCGCGCCGTGATCCTTCAGTAACCCGTGCGAATACGCCTGGCCGCTGGCAAGCGTGATCGAGCCGTAGAGCGGATACGACGCGTCGACGCCGCGAAGCTCGGCGAGCCGCGCGATCGGCTGCGCGGCGTCGTCACCGGCGCGAACCATCGTGAACGTCTGGACGACCGTCGAGCGTGCCGTGACCCCAAACGGGTTCGCCGTCGCCAACACGAGCGCCTTCGTCTGCGCGTCCGACAGGGGCCTGTTTGACTCGACGACCGCGTCGCCGGCGATGAGATTTCGCGCCTCGCGCGTCATGACGACGCGGACGTTCTGAATGACGCTGCGCAGCGTGATGATGCCGGCGACGCCGACGCCCACGCACACGAAGAAAAAGATCAGCCGCGGCCACGACGCGCGCATCTCACGCCACGCCATGCGGAGCACAAAGAGCACGTCAGTTCTGCCGGGCAAGATCGCTCACGACATGGCCGTCGCGCAGCCGGATGGTTCTGTCGGCGCGGGCGGCCAGCTCCAGATCATGCGTGACGAGCACGAGCGTTCTCCCGCGCTTGCGATTCACGTCCACGAGCAGCTCGATGACCTGTTCGCCCGTGCGGCTGTCCAGATTGCCCGTCGGCTCGTCCGCGAGGATCACGTCGGGGTCGTTGGCAAGCGCGCGCGCGATCGCCACGCGCTGCTGCTCGCCGCCGGACAGCTGCGACGGGTAGTGATGGCCGCGCCCCGTCAGACCGACCTCGTCGATCAGTGTCTGCGCTTTCGCGCGCGGATCCCGGTCGCCGGCGATCTCGAGCGGCACCATGACGTTCTCGAGCGCGGTGAGCGACGGAATCAGATGGAAGAACTGAAAGACGATGCCGATCCTGGTGCCGCGGAGGCGCGCGAGCGTCTCCTCGTCGAGCGTCGTGATGTCTTCCTCGCCGATCATGATCTGGCCGGTCGTCGGCGAATCGAGACCGGCGATCAAACCGAGCAGCGTCGACTTGCCGCTGCCCGACGCGCCGGTGATCGCGACGGCCTGGCCGCGCTCGAAGCGCATCGACGTGGGATGAAGAATTGTGAGAGGTCCCGCGCCGCTCGTGACGGTTTTCGACACATTGACGAGCTCGATCATCGGCGGGCTACGGGGCGCGGGTCGCGAGGTCGTCGAGCAGCGGTTTCAGCTTCTCGTAAATCATCGCGGCAATGATCTTGTGCGCCGCCGCCGTCGGGTGGATGCCATCGTCCTGGTTCAGTTCGGGATCTCCGGCGACGCCTTCGAGCAGGAACGGCACGAACGTCGCCGATGTCTCGCGCGCAACTTTATAGAAGACGCTTCGAAACGCGCTGGCGTAGTCGTCGCCGAGATTGGGCGGCGCCTGCATCCCGGTGAGGAGCACGTCGATGCCCTTGCCTTGCGCCTGTTTCACGATCGCGCGCACATTCTCCTGGGTCGCGTTCGGCGGGACGCCGCGGAGCGCGTCGTTGCCACCGATGGCGACGATCAGAATTTTCACGTTCGGATCGATCAGGCCGTCGAGCCGCCGCAGCGCTGTCGCGGAGGTATCGCCCGACTCGCCGGCGTTCAGCATCTCGATGTTGTAGCCGTCGGTGTCGATCATCTGTTGCAGTTGCGCGGGGTATGCGTCGACCTGGAACACCCCCAGACCCGCCGTGATGCTGTCACCGAGCGCGACGATCTTCGGACGCGGCGCCGGCTCGGTTTCGAGCCCGGGCGGCGGCTTCACCTCGGCTGCCGGCGGCGAATTCGCCCCGGGCTTTTCGTCCCGGGAGCCGCAGGCGGCGGCGAGCGCGAGCGTCAGGCTCAGTGCCAGGCCCGCCGCTCCCACCGATCGGATCACATCGTCTCCAACTGCTTACTGAGCGCCGTGATGGCGTGCTCCAGCATGGCGCGGTGCCCCGGGCTGGTCGAGGCGGCCAGGTCCGCCTCAGCGCGTTTGAGCGCCAACTCTACGGTTCGACGTGCGTTGCCTGCGGCCGGATCCACGGCGGCTGCGGCGTCGCGCGGCACCGGCCGCGACAGGTCTTCCTGCTGAGATTCAATCGACTTGCTTTCCCACCCTCGTGCCATCCCTACATTATGCTCTTGCCGTGTCGTTCAAACGCGCACTCGGTCCATTCGACGCCACGATGGTGGTCATCGGCGGCATCGTCGGATCCGGCATCTTCATCAACCCCTATCTGGTCGCGCGGACGCTCGATACTCCCGCTCTGGTCCTCGGGGCGTGGATTGCGGGCGGCGCGATCGCCCTCGCCGGCGCGTTTGCCTACGCGGAACTCGGCCAGCGCATGCCGAAAGCCGGCGGCCAGTACGTCTATCTCTCCGAAGCCTGGCACCCTCTCGTGGGTTTTTTGTATGGGTGGGCGCTCCTGTTCATGATCGAAACGGGCGCCATGGCGGCCGTCGCCATGGCGTTCGCTCAGTACGCCCTGCGGCTGGCCGGCCAGCCCGACGACCTGGTGCTTCTGCTCGCGATCGCGGCGATCGTGCTGCTCTCGGTGATCAACTACGTCGGCGTGACGCCCGGCAGCCGCGTGCTGAACGTCTTCGTCATGCTCAAGGTCGCCGCGCTGGGGGTCATCATCCTGCTGGCGATGTGGGGGCCGTCATCGCCGGAGTGGCTGTCGGCCGGCCGGCTTGATGACGCGTCCTTGACTAAGGGCTCAACCTTGGCAGCGTTCGGCGCCGCGCTGATTCCGATTCTCTTTGCCTACGGCGGCTGGCAGAACGCCAATTACGTCGCGGAGGAAATGCGCGACGCGCGCAAGCACCTCCCCCGCGCGCTGATTCTCGGCACCTCGATCGTCGTTGTCATTTACCTGCTCGCGAACGTCGCGTATCTCCGCACACTCGGCCTGACGGGCCTCGCCGCCACGGAAACGCCGGCGGCTGACGCGGCGGCGCGGTGGCTCGGGTCCGGCGGCGCGCAGTTTGTCTCGGCGGCGATCGCCATTTCCACGTTTGGATTTCTCGACCTCGCGATTCTCGCGCCGACGCGCGTGTACTACGCGATGGCGAAAGACGGCGCGTTCCTGCCGTCGGTCGCGAAGCTTCATCCGCGTTTTCAGACGCCGGGCAACGCCATCCTGCTGCAATCGTTCTGGGCGATCGTGCTGCTCTTCACCGGCAAATACGGCGATCTGCTCAACACCGTCGTCTTTGCCGACTGGATTTTCTTCGGCCTCACGGTCGCCGGTCTCTTCGTTCTGCGTCGCCGCGACGGCTCGTTGCGCCGCCGCATCGGCGCGCCGGACGGATTCCGCACACCCGGTTATCCCTGGCTCCCGGCTCTCTTCGTGCTCGTCTCGATCGTGGTCGTCTATTCGGTCGTGAGAGAGGCTCCGCTTCGCGCCGCTGCCGGCGCCGGCCTGCTCCTGATTGGCGTGCCGGTGTTCTATCTGTTCAAAAGGCATTCGGCGAATGTCTGATCCCGCAGCCGACCTCGCCGATATCCGCGCGCCCTACATGCACTGGGCGAAGACGCGACCGGCCACCGAGTTCGACCTTGTGGCCAGCAACATGCTCGCGTGCTCGATCGACGAGCTCGAAGGTAGCCGCGAGGCGCTGGAGCTGACGGCCGCCAACGACGAAGGCTACGCGCCGCTCGTGAACGGCATCGCGGCGCATTACGGCGTGGCGCCGGATCGCGTGATGACAGCGATCGGCTGTTCCGGTGCGAACTTTCTCATCGTCGCCTCGCACATCAGATCCGGCGACACTGTGTTGATGGAATCGCCCGGCTACGATCCGCTCGCCGGCGCATCGCGCCTCATGGGGGCGAACGTCAGCTACTTCCAGCGCCGGGCCGAGGACGGGTTCGCTGTGAGCGTCGATGCGATTCGCTCAGCGCTCACGCCCGAGACCAGGCTCGTCATCGTCACGTCGCCGCACAATCCCAGCGGCGCCACGACGGATCGCGCCACGCTCGAAGCGCTCGGCCAGTTGTCTGCCGAGGCAGGCGTCGAGGTCCTCGTTGACGAGGCGTATCTCGACATCGTCCGCCTTCTGGCTCAGGAACCCGATCAGTTTCCACGGGCCGCGTCGGTCAGCTCGCGCCTGATCTCCACGAGCAGCCTCACGAAGTCGTACGGTTTGAACGGCCTTCGATGCGGCTGGGCCGTGGTTCCGCCCGGGATGGCGCACCGCTTGCGGCGTACGCGCGACGTGGTCGACGGCGTCGGCTCGGCGCCTGTCGATCGTCTGGCCGCGTTGGCGTTTTCACAGCTCGCGCGGCTCGGCGAGCGCGCCAGAGCGCACGTGCTCGGCAACATGGAGGTCATGACGAAGTTCCTCGACACGCAGCCGCGGCTGCGGCTCGTCACGCCGCCGCGCGCGTCGATCCTGTTTCCACGGATGGCCGACACGCCGGACACCAGCGAGTTCGCGGATCGCGCGGCCTGCGAATTCGGCGTCGCGGTCGTGCCGGGCAGATTTTTCGGCGCGCCTGCGCACATTCGTTTGAGCGTGGCGGGCCCGACGGCGAAGCTCAGCGCGGGCCTCGAGCGGCTGAGCGCCGCGCTCGATCGGCCAGCGACGCGGTAACGACAACAGCGTAGCGATGGATTCCGCTCACCGCGAATACACCACGGCAACAATTCTCGACGCCGACAAGGCGCGTGCGGCGCGGCGCAGTCGACTCGCGGCATTTCAGACCGTCGATGTCCCGCGCCTCCGCGTCATCGGGTTCGCGCTCAACGCGGTGGGCGTCGCGGCGCACAACTGGCTCGCGCTCGGCCAGTTCTCGTGGTCGCAATCGTTCTTTGTCGCTGCGGTTCTACTCGGCTACTCGGCGGTGGCGTGGCTGACGATCGGTCTCTTCTGGCGCCGCGTCAAATCGGTCGACATCGGCGACGTCTTCCTCGTTATTGATATCTTTTTCTTGGCGTACGTCGTCTATGCCTCTGGCGCAGACACGAGCCTGATTTTCCTCGTTCTGCTGGCGCGGCCGGCCGACCAGGTCGCCACAACATTCAAACGATCGCTCTTTTTTGCGCATCTCGCGCCGCTGGCGTACATCGGGCTGATGCTCTATGTCAGCCAGGTTGAGCACCGCGACGTTGCCTGGAACGTGCAGTGGGCGAAGGTTATTTTTCTGTACATGATGTCGATGTACATCGCGCTCACCGCCAAGACCGCCGAAGCGCGACGCAACAAACTGTCCGAGGCGCGGCGGACGGCCGAGCGCGCCGTGCGCAGCGCCGACGACAGACGCCGCGCGCTTGAAGATGCTTTGAGAAAGCTCGAAACGGCGAGCAAGGCGAAGAGCGAGTTTCTGGCGAACGTGAGCCATGAGCTGCGCACGCCGCTCAACAGCGTCATGGGATGCTCGGATCTGCTGCTCGATTCCCCCCTGACGCGCGAGCAGCGCGAGATGGTCAACGTCCTTCGCGATTCCGCAGATTCGCTGACGCACATCGTGAATGACATTCTGGATCTGGCCAGAGTCGAAGCCCGGCGCCTGTCGATCGAGCGGCTCCCGATGCGGCTGCGCGATGTGACCGGCGCGACGCTGCGAATGTTCACGGCGCGGACGAACCATCGGCCGATCGAGCTGGTTTCCCTGATCGATCACCGGGTGCCGGACGCGCTCACTGGCGATCCCGTCCGGCTGCGGCAGGTGCTGACCAACCTCATCGGCAACGCCGTGAAATTCACCGAGAGGGGCGAGATTGTTCTGAGGATCACGCTCGAAGAAGACAAGGGCGACCGGATCGCGCTCCGCTTCGCCGTGCGCGACACCGGCATCGGCATTCCGAAGGACAGGCAGGCCGCCATCTTCGAAGCGTTCACGCAGGTCGACGGTTCGAGCACGCGCAAATACGGCGGGACGGGATTGGGCCTGACGATCGCGAATGAACTGGTCGGCCTCATGGACGGCCGCCTCTGGGTTGAGAGCGAGCCGAACGAAGGCAGCACGTTCTCGTTCATCGCCTGGTTCGGACGCCAGCCTGAAACGCTGCGCGACGCGCCCTGGGGCCCCATCGCGCTGTCGGCGCTCATCGTGGAACCCAACGACGCCGCTCGAGAAGGCCTCGAAGAAACGCTGAAATTCTGGTCAGCCAGCGTGGTGCCGACCGGCGCCGCCCACGCCGCGCTCCTCGCGGCCGACATGGCGCTCGAGACCGGACAACAGTTCAACATCGCGTTCGTCGGCGGTGAGTTCGCCGGAATGACGACGCTCGAGCTGGCGGCGCGGCTCAAGGGCGCACCCTACAGAATCCCGCACGTTGTCGTCCTGCTTCGAGGCCGCGAATCCAGCGCCGACGCCGAGCGCGCCATTTCAGCCGGCGCCCTCTACCTGGTCAAGCCGGCGACGTCGCAGATGCTGAGCGAGCTGCTCCGCGGCACCTTCGGCCGCGATCCGCAGTCGGTGGTGAGCCTGCCGCACTCGCGCCCTCCTGGCCGCGCGCTCACGATTCTTGTCGTTGACGACCACGAAGTGAATCACGCCGTCGTCGGCGCCGTGCTCAAGAAGTGGGGACACGGCGTGAGCACCGCGTTCGACGGGCAGGAAGCGCTCGACAGGATAGCGACGGAAACATTTGACGTGGTATTGATGGATCTTCAAATGCCGGTCATGGATGGCCTCGATGCGACACGACGGCTTCGCCAGCGCGAAGCGGAAACAGGCGCGGCGCGCGTGCCGGTGATCGCGATGACCGCGCGGGCCATGGATGAGGATCGCGAAGGCTGCCTGGCCGCCGGCATGGACGGATTTCTCTCGAAGCCCCTCGACCAGCGCGCGCTGTTCGAAACACTTGCGCAACTCGGCGGCGCCTCCGAAATGCCCGTGCCGGGCATGCAAAGCAAGGACATCGCGCCCGTGATCAGCGATCCTTCGCTCGTGCGGCATGTCGCGACGCTGTTTTTGTCGACGGCGCCGGGCCAGCTGGCCCGGTTATCGCGAGCAATCGAAGAAGGCGATGCCGCCCAGGCGCGCGGCGTGATCCACTCGCTCCGCGGCGCGGCGGCGTACTTTGCCGGCGCGGAAACCACGGCGGCGGCCGCGATCGAGAAGCTGTGCCGCGACGGCAACGTCGAAGGCGCCGCGTCGTGGCTGCCGCAGCTGAAGACCGACATGGAGTCGCTCTTCGCCAAACTCCGGACGTTCCTCGGTGGCTGACCTCGCGTTCTCTTCGGGCGACGCCCTCGGGCTCGCCGCGGCGGCGTTCGGCGGTCTGGCCGTCGGGCTCGAGCGGCAGTGGTCCGGGAGTGCATCCGGCCGGCATCCGGACTTTGCCGGGCTGCGAACGTTCACGATGATCGGGATCGTGGCCGGCATCAGCGGCTGGCTGTGGTCGGCGTCGATGCCGGTGCCCGCGGCGATTCTGCTCAGTGCCGTTCTCGCTCTGACCGCGATCGCGTACTTCCGCTCGAGCGCCAACGAGATCGACGCCACGACCGAGGTCGCCGCGCTCGTTGTGATCGCCGCCGGCGTCATCTCGGGCCTCGGGCTCGTTCGCGTGGCGATGGCCGTGATTGCGATCACTGTCCTCTTCCTCACCGAGAAAAGGCGCCTCCACGGATGGGCGTCGCGCCTGAATGACGAGGGCGTCAGCGCGGGCGCGCGATTCGCCGTCATGGCCCTGGTCGTGCTGCCGCTCCTGCCCGAAGGGCCGTATGGCCCGTGGGACGCCGTCAATCCGCGCGAGCTGTGGACGCTCGTGATGCTGTTTTCGGGTCTGAGCTTCGCGAGCTACGTGGCGCGGCGCGCCATCGGCAGCCAGCAGGGCTACGCCGTTTCGGGAATCCTCGGCGGCTTCATTTCGTCCACGGCCGTCACATTGACGATGTCGCGGTTGAGCCAGAACTTGAAGTCGGCCGGTGGCGCGCTCGCCTCGGGCGTCATGGGCGCGAACACGATGCTGTTCCTGCGCGTGCTCGCAGCGACGGCGTTCCTCGCGCGCCCGGTGACCATGGCGCTCTGGCCCTCGTTTGTCGCGCCGTTTCTGATCGGCGCGGCGCTCACGGCAGTCGGGATTCGCAAAAGCGCCGGCGGCGCGCCGAAGAACCCGGAAGACCGCAATCCGCTGCAGCTCAAGGCCGCGATTGAAATGGCGCTGCTCTTTCAGGTCGTGCTCTTCGCGATGGCTGCGCTCAAAGACAAGTTCTCTGCGCAAGGGCTGTACGCTTCGGCGGCCGTGCTTGGCCTGACCGACGTCGATGCGCTGACGTTGTCGATGTCGCGCGCGGCCACGAGCGGCACGCCGGTCGAGATGGCCGCGCGCGCGATCACGATCGGCATTCTCGCGAACACGCTGGTGAAACTCGGATTGGTGTTGGGCATCGGCCGCGGGACATTTCGCCTCTGGGCCGGGCTCGGATTGACACTGATCGCCGCCGCGCTGGCGACGGCGATCTTTTTTCTCTAAAACTATTTCTTCTCGACCGTCTTGAAGACCTTCGTGGCCATCGCGACCATGCCGGCGATGTCCGCGACGTTGGCCGGCAGAATCATCGTCGTACCCGCCTTCGCGAGCTCGCCGAACTGCTTCACGTACTGCTCGGCCACGCGCAACTGCGTCGCTTCGACGCCGCCAGGCTGCTGAATCGTCTCAGCGACTTTGCGGATGCCTTCGGCCGTCGCCGTCGCCACCGCAAGAATTGCCGAGGCCTGACCTTCGGCTTCGTTGATCTGCTGCTGCCGCCGCGCTTCGGACGCCTTGATGACCTGCTGCTTGTCGCCTTCGGCGTTGTTGATGAGCGCGTCGCGCGTGCCTTCCGACGTCAGAATGACGGCGCGCTTTTCGCGCTCGGCGCGCATCTGCTTTTCCATCGCGGCCAGCACGTCGTGCGGCGGCGTGATGTTTTTGATCTCGTAGCGCAGCACCTTCACGCCCCACGGCTCCGAGGCCTTGTCGAGTTCGGTGACGACGGCCAGGTTGATGTTGGTGCGCTCTTCGAACGTCTTGTCGAGGGAGATCTTGCCGATCTCACTCCGGAGGTTCGTCTGCGCCAGTTGCGTGATCGCGAAGTTGAAGTTCGAGATGCCGTACGACGCGCGTTCCGGATCGAGGACCTTCAGATAGAGAATGCCGTCGACGCCGACCTGCACGTTGTCGCGCGTGATGCAGACCTGCGCGGGGATGTCGATCGCGGCTTCTTTCAGCGAGTGGCGGTAGCGGATCGTATCGAGAAACGGAATGAGAATGTGGAATCCCGCGTGCAGCGTCGCGTGGTAGCGGCCCAGACGCTCGACGACGAACGCGCTTTGCTGCGGCACAACAACCGCGGTCTTCGCGATGACGACGATCGCGACGAACGCGAGAAACATTCCGACAATCAGAATAGGACTCATATCCATTAGTCGCGGCCTCCCTCAGGCACCACGTGCACCATCAAACCCTCGACACGAACCACGCGGCACCGGGTGCCGCGGACGAGCGGAGACGAGGTCGCGTTGCGCGCCGACCACGCCGTGCCGCGAAGTTCGAGGCGGCCGACGCCGCCGGCGATGATGTCCTCGACCGCCATGCCGATCTCGCCGATCAGAGGATCGACGGCCGGACGCTGGGGATCTAGCTGAAGCCACTTGATGAGGCGGCCGCGGAAAAGCGCGAGGGAGCCAACTGAGAGAAAGGTGAAGAGGAAGACCTGAAGCCAGGCCGGGCCGGCGATGCCAAACGCCGAGAGGATCCCGACCAGCAGCGCCGCGATCCCGAAGAAGATGATGTAGAAGCCGCCAGCCGAGGCCATCTCCCCCAAAACGAGGAGGAGGCCAACCACGATCCAGTGCCACCAGAGCAATTCCATGGGCGTCAGTATATTCATATGACGGCAGTTTGACCGGTTTGGATCAGTTCTATCGAAAGTCGGCCTAAAACACGCGGTGGTACAATCCGCAGGCGAATGCGCCCCTCGGCTCTGCCAGTGCCTCCCGGGTCGCTCGCACTGGCGGCCATTTTGGCCCTGGCCGCGGCCGTCAGGTTCTGGGGGCTGGACTTCGGCCTTCCCCACACCCAGGCTCGGCCGGACGAAACGCAGATCATCGAGGTCACGCGCAAGCTCCTCTCGGGGGATCTCAAACCTAACTTCTTCGACTACCCATGGCTCTACATGTGGGTCTCGACCGGTCTCTACCTGTGCTACAGCTTCGTCGGCATCCTCGCGGGCTGGTTCTCTTCTGTTGCCGACTTCGTCGCGAGCTGGCCGTACGCGTGGGAGCCCTACTTCCTTATCAATCGAGCCCTGTCGGCCACCCTTGGCTCGGTCACCGTCCTCGCCGTCTACGGCGTCGGACGGCGGCTGTGGGATCAACGTACCGCGCTCGTCGCGGCGTTCTTCATGGCGCTCGCGTTCATCCACGTGCGCGACTCGCACTTTGGATCCACCGACACGATGATGACGCTCCTCATCGTCCTTTCGACGATGTGGCTGGTGGATGGGCATCTCACCGGCAGCCGGCGGTCGTTCGTACTCGCCGGCATCATGGGCGGGCTCGCGACGGCGACGAAGTACAACGCCGGCGTGATTATGTTCCCTGTGCTCGTGAGCCAGGTCGTGCAGGTCGTCGAGTCCCGACGTCGCGACCGCGGTCGCTCCGGCGGGCAAGCGCGCTGGGCGTTCGACGGCCGGATGTTCTGGTTCGGACTCCCCTGCGCCGCCGCGTTCATGATCGGCGTGCCGTTCCTGATTTTCGACTACGCAGATTTCCGTGCGGCGATGGTGCTGCTCGACGAGTCGATGCGCGGCGGCACCGGGACAGTCTCGAGCACGCTCGGCAACGGATGGCTGCATCACCTGCGCTACTCGCTGTACGGCGGTGTCGGCGCGCCGTTGCTCATCGCGTCGGTCGTCGGCGCCATCTGGATGGTCAGGCGCCGCACCGGGCTGGCGTTGGTGCTGCTCGCCTTCCCGGTGATCTATTTCGTCGTGATCGGCAGCGTTCGCAACCTGTTTTTCCGGTACGCGATTCCGATCGTGCCGTTCCTGTGTCTCCTCGGCGCGTGGGGGCTCGTCGAGATGGTCAACCTCTACGTGAACGCGACCGCAAGATCCGCCAAACGCGCGGCCGTGATGACGTGGGTTTTCGCCTTCATGATCATGTTGAAGCCTGCGGTCGATGTGATGCAATTCAACATCATCGCCTCCCGCATCGACAACCGCGTCGTCGTCGCGCGCTGGTTCGACGAGCATGTGCCCGCGGGCGCATCGATCGCGCAGAGCGGCTCCGAGTACGGCTACGTCCAGTTCACGCCCGGGCGATTCAGCCCGTGGCTGTGGCAGAGCCGGCAGTTCGTCACCGTGGACCGCGCGACCCGAGCGCGCCGGCCCGCGATCGGTAAACCCGACTACATCGTCGTGCAGGAGTCGCCGCTGCCGAATACGACGCAGGAATTGGTCAAGAACTGGCTGTCGGAGGGTTACGCGCCCGTTTCGAAATTCAAGGCGACGTCGCTCTACGATCGCAACGTCTACGATCTGCAGGACGCGTTCTTCATTCCGTTCGGTGCCTCGACCGGCGTAACGCGCCCCGGCCCGAACTTCACTGTCTACAAACATGTCGGCCAGTAACCGGAAGTGGCTCGCGCTCGCGCTCTTCGCGATTCTCGCGATCGCGCACACGTGGCCGCTCGCGTCGGCGCCGGGCCGCTACTCGCGCAACGACAACATGGACACGCAACTCAACGAGTGGACCATGGCGTGGGTGGCGCACCAGGTGGTGCGCGATCCCGTGCATCTGTTCGACGCCAACATCTTTTATCCGGAGAAGCGGACGCTCGCCTTCTCCGAGCATCTCTTCGTGCAGGGCGTGATGGCGATGCCGCTCTACTGGGTTGGCGCGTCGCCCGTGGCCGCATTCAACATCATTCTCATCGTCGGCCTCGCGCTGAGCGGCTGGACGATGGCGCTGGTGATGCATCGGTGGACCGGCAACTGGCTTGCCGCGATCGTCAGCGGCTGCCTCATCGCCTTCAACGCGAGCACGCTCTCGCGTCTGGTACACATCCAGGCGATGCATCTCGAGTTCTTCCCGTTCATGCTGGCGGCGATCGACCAGCTCATTCGACAGCCGCGCGCGAAAGCCGCGCTCAGCCTCGCGGGCTGGTTCGTGCTCCAGGCGCTGACATCGGTCTACTTCCTCGTGTTCATCACGATCGCCGCGATCGCGGCGGCGCTCGTCCGCGCTAACGAGTGGCTCAAGGACAACCGGTCGGCGTTCTTGAAGCACGCGGCGTTGGCCGCCGTCGTGGCGATCCTGCTGCTCACACCGTTCCTGCTGCCCTACTACCACGCGAGCCAGGAACAGGATCAGTTCACGCGGAAGATCGATGAAGTCGGGCGCTACTCGGCCACGTGGAGGAACTACGCCGCCTCGGCCGGCACGCTCCACATGGAAAAGCTGGGCTCGAAACTGGGCACGCCAGGCTGGAGCAAGGGATACGCGAACGCGGACTATCTCTTTCCGGGGTTCATGGCGCTGACGCTGACGCTACTCTCGCTCGTTTCGCTCACGGCCATTAAGGACCGGCGCGCGCGCATGGCGCTGGCATTTGGCGTCGTCTCGTTCGCGCTGTCGTTTGGGCCCGCGTTTCCGCTCTACGCGCCTCTCTACAAGATTTTCCCGTTGCTACAGGCGATTCGCGGGGCGGCGCGCTTCGGCCAGATGGTGCTCGCGGCGATCGCGATTCTCTCCGGCTTCGGCCTCGCCTGGCTCTCGCTCAAGCTGCCGAGAAAAGCCGCGCTCGCGGCCGGCGTCATCGCTGCGATCGCCGTGAACGCGGAAGCCTGGCGCGCGCCGATCGGTTACTGCGGCAATCCCGAGAACAAGATGTGTCAGGATTACGTCGACGTGCCGCCCATTTTCAAGACACTCGATCGTGCGGACGTCAAAGCCATCGTCGTCTTTCCGTTCTATCCGCCGAACGGCGAGCTGAACAAGAACGCACGCTACATGCTGCAATCGACCGAGCATTTCAAGCCGATGATGAACGGTTACTCCGGCTACATGCCGACGGTGATGTTCACGCACTTCCAGGGCGTGAAGGATTTTCCCAGCGCCGGGTCGATCGCGTATCTGAAGGGCCTCGGCGTGACGCACGCGCTGGTTGATGCACGGAACATGCCGCCTGAAGCCCTTGTCGCGATTTCACATTCGCCGAGCCTCGTGCTCGAACAGACCGACGGCAATCTGCAGATTCTCGCTATCAAGTAAAAGAACCCGGAGCTCCACGCGTGCCATTTGTCTGCCAGAAGTGCCAGAGCGAGTTCAACGTCAGCCCGGCGGCGCTCGCCAAGTTTCCCGGCTGGGTACCGAAGACGTGCTCGCGCTGCAAAAAGGCGACGTCGCCTTCCGGCACGCGCGAAGAGAACCTGACGACGGCGGAAGTGCTCGAGAAGTACAGCGCGGGACCTGCCGACGGCGTTTTCACGGACGGAGCGGCAGAACCGAATCCCGGCCCTGGCGGCTGGGGCGCTGTCTACGTCGTCGGCGGCGAGATAGTCGGCGAGCGCAATGGCCACGAGCCGCACACGACCAACAACCGCATGGAGCTGTCGGCTCTCATCGCTGGCTGCCGCATGGTGCCGAAGGACCAAAGCGCGATCATTCACACCGACAGCGATCTGTGCGTGAAGTCGATCACGATCTGGGCGAAAGACTGGGAGGCGCGCGGCTGGCGGAAGAAGGATAAGAAGGCCGGCGAGATCAAGAATCTCGATCTCGTGCAAGAGCTCTTCCGGCTCTATTACGACCACGGCGGCCTTCGGCTGCAGTGGATCAAGGCTCACGCCGGCAATCGCTGGAACGAATATGCGGATTCACTGGCGACCGCATACCGGCGGCGCTGAGCTCCGCGTTGAATCGTTACTTCACACGCAGCACACACACCGCGTACGGCCGGATGGTGTCATCCAGCATCTTCAGCAGGGCTCGATGCTGCTCCGAGGTCTCGATGGCCAGCACTGTCGGTGTAAACATTCCTGCGTCCCGTGACGCGTTGTTGAAATCGACCTGCGTTTTCATCGGCACTTCGCGGGGCGGCTTGGTATTGATTCTCATCGGATGGTCCTCTGATGGCGTAGCCATCCGGAGCTGCGAGCGAAGCGAGCGATCAGCGCAGGATGGTGCCGGGGGTGGGAATCGAACCCACACGAGGTTTTTGACCTCTCAGGATTTTAAGCCGACCTGAAACGTTTTTCGATCGGACGAACCGACGTGAGTTAGCGTTTTCCCGCCTGTTATCGAGCTACGCCGGGACGACTACGTATTCAGCAAAGGATGTCGAGGCAGGGATCGGCTGTTTGTCTTCCACCAATCCCTCGACGTGCATCTGGATCGCTTCGTACATCCGACGCTCGGTCTCTTCGCGCGTCGATCCAGTTGCCACACAGCCCGGCAGGTCCGGAGAGTACGCGGAGAAGTTACTGCCGGCATTCTCGATCACGATGAGAAATCGATGCATCGCTACTCCTTAAGTCCCGCTTGCTTCAGAATGCTGTTGTACGTTCCTGGCGCCAAGTCGTCGGACGGGTGCCCGGCAACGGTAACGCGTCCAGCCTTCGTCGCGTGCTTGAACTGACGATGGCTGCCCTTTGTCCTCACTTCGCGCCAGCCATCCGCCTCGATCAGCTTGATCGCTTCGCGAACCTTCGGCACGGCCCATATTAGCGCGGACTGCCCACTGCACATCCTTGGGTTTGGAACAGGCCGTCGCGGCACGCCGGCGAAGCTTCCAGTAGGTGTTTAGCGAGCTGGCGGCCTTCACGGGATCGTCGGATACGCGTCCTCTCCGAATGCGCTCTGCTCCGGCATGTGTTCCGCCGTGAGGTGGTCTGAAGAATGAGTGCTGTTGGGTCCGCCGAACTCGTCCAAAGCTCCGGTGTGAAACTCGATGAAGCACATCCGCCTATACTTCGATTCCCATGACCACCTGCTTGCGTAGCCACTCGTGACAGTCGACTCGGGCAAGATGCGAGAGGATGCCGAGAAGGTACTCGCGGCTCTCGCGGGACCGGATGCGCGTTTACGCGAGGATCAGTGGACGGCGATCGAGGCCCTGGTCGCTCATCGCAGACGCGTGTTGTGTGTCCAACGGACCGGCTGGGGAAAGTCTGCCGTGTACTTCGTCGCAACAGCGCTGTTACGGGCGCGTGGAGCTGGTCCAACCCTAATAGTGTCTCCCTTGCTCGCATTGATGCGAAACCAAGTTGAGGCTGCTCGACGCGCCGGAATCATCGCGACAACAATCAACTCAGCAAATCTCGCTGAGTGGCACGACATCTATGATCAAGTTCAAGATGGCGCCATCGACGTCCTGCTGGTCAGTCCGGAGCGGCTCAACAATCCGGATTTCCGCGACTACGTGTTGCCCGAGATTGCAGAGGCGACCGGCCTCGTCGTCGTGGATGAAGCGCATTGCATCTCGGACTGGGGACATGATTTCCGCCCCGACTATCGGCGCCTAGGCACGCTGCTGGCCAGCTTGTCGCCACACGTGCCCGTCCTCGCAACCACGGCCACGGCAAACGCGCGCGTTGCCACGGATGTTGCGGAGCAGCTTGGAGACACCGTCGTTCTGCGAGGACCGCTTGATCGTGAGTCACTCCAAGTCGGTGTAGTGTCGCTGCCGACAACAGCCCACAGGATGGCATGGATTGCCGACCGACTATCCGAGCTGCCTGGCTCTGGGATCATCTATACGCTGACAGTCGCTGCCGCTGACGAGACGGCCGCGTTTCTGCGCTCCCGGGGCCACTTAGTCGTGGCTTACAGTGCGAAGACTGAACACGCAGAGCGACGTGCAGCGGAAGTCGATCTGATCAACAACCAGGTCAAGGCGCTCGTCGCTACCTCGGCCCTCGGCATGGGTTTTGACAAGCCCGACCTCGCGTTCGTGGTGCATCTTGGAGCGCCGCCCTCACCCATCGCTTACTACCAACAGATCGGACGTGCTGGCCGGGCCGTCCGCACTGCACAGGTGATCCTTTTGCCGGGTGCCGAGGATACTGCGATTTGGCGTTACTTCGGGGCACTGTCGTTTCCGCCAGAAGACAAAGTCCGGATAGTGTTGGAGTTACTCGCGGCCCTCGACACGCCGATATCGACGCAGGCGTTGGAGCCGCATGTTGACCTGAGCCGCGGGCGGCTCGAACACATGCTGAAGGTACTTGACGTCGATGGCGCCGTTCGGCGCGTCGCGGGTGGCTGGGTCGGGACGGGGACCACGTGGCGCCACGACGCAGAGCGATACGAAAGAATCGCCGCCGCACGCCAAACCGAGCAGCACGCGATGCTCGATTACGCCGGGACGTCTGAATGCCGGATGGAATTCCTCCGCGGTTGCCTCGATGATCCCGGTGCAGTGCCTTGCCAGCGCTGCGATAACTGCGCTGGGCTATTCGTGTCGCGAGATATCTCGTCCGGTGCACTCGACGCCGCACGATCTCACTTGAATCGAGTCGGCGTGGAACTTACTCCGCGCACGCTATGGCCGACAGGGCTACCAGCGATCGGAGTCGCGTTGTCTGGACGAATCCCGCTCGGTGAGAGGGCGCTCTCAGGTCGCGCTGTGGCGCGCCTTGCTGAGGTCGGATGGGGTGAGCAACTGCGAATGCTTTTGGACGAGGGCACACCGGACACTGCGGCACCCGAACCAGTCCTGAGTGCCGCAATCCGCGTTCTCGATGAGTGGGCCTACGCCGATGATTTGCGGCCGGTCGGCGTCGTGATGATGGGATCGCGGAGGAGACCGATCCTGATCGGCAGTGTCGCTGACCAAATCTCACGCGCCTGCGGACTGCCGCTGGTGGGTACGCTATCGCCAGTCGGCTCAACACACGGCTCCGGGCGAGCGAATAGCGCTCGGCGCGTGGCCGCGCTACAGAATGAATTCAAGGTGACGGTTGAGGTTGCTGCCGCATGCGCAAACGCCGCTGGCCCAGTCCTGCTCGTCGACGACGTCGTCGATTCAGGTTGGACCATGACTTTGGCGGCACGAGCGCTTCGCCAAGCCGGGGCCACT
>JBKJHW010000086.1:0-30132 GCA_046598935.1 Vicinamibacterales bacterium
GGGGCCATGGAGGGCCATGGGGTCACTTCTTCTTAGGAATTGGCAGCGGCGGGCCTTCGGCCAGCTCATTGTCCGCTCGCCTCCACCACTTTCCTCGCCGTCATCGGCGCGAGCAGAACGCCGTTGCGGTAGTGGCCGGTTGCGAGGATGACGCGCGGCGACGGTCGCTCCGACAAGCAATGACCCATGGCCCTCCATGGCCCCCCATGGTTGGCGCTCTGCTAACCTAGGCGTTCCCTGTGCGCCTCAAGTCCTCCTATAGCTCGCGCGAAGTTGCGGCCCTCACGGGCCTGAGCGCGCGCCAGTTGAGATGGTGGGACGCCAACGGGATCTTCGCCAGCGCCATCGCCTCCCGCAAGACTTCGTCAGGCGGATTTACCGAGCGCCGGTATTCGCCGATCGATGTGCTCGAGTTGCTGGCGCTCGCGGATTTGCGCCGCCGCGGATTTGCGCCGTCGCAACTGAAGCAGCTCATCACAACGTTGCGCGATTATTTTCGGCGGCGGCTGTCCGAGACGCTCGATGAAATGGGCGAGCTGCGCCTGCTTTCAGACGGCAGATCGTTGTTTCTTCGCACGCGCGCCGGCCACGTGTTCGATGTTCTTGTCGATCCATATCAGCCGATCATCGCGGACGGCCTGCCGCTCAAACCGGTTTCGGGAAAAGAGCGGCGGAAAAGTCAAAAAAGTCAGAAGGCAGAAGTCAAAAGGTAGAAGTTATGAGCATGCGAAAAACACTCGTCTTCCTTCTCTTCGTTGGTGCGGCGACGCTTTCGGCGCAGAGCTCATTGCCGACGCCCGCTTCCTCGCTCGGTTTCGATCTTGGTGCCGATTACAAGCTCGCGACATACGTGCAAACCGTCGACTACCTGAAGAAGCTCGACGCGGCCAGCACGAGCATGCAGCTCTTCGAAGCGGGCAAGAGCTCGCAGGGGCGCGAATACGTCTACGCCGCGATTTCGAGCCCGGCGAACCTGGCCAACCTGGAAAAGTACCGGCAGATTTCCCTCCGTCTCGCGCATCCCGAAGGCCTGACCGACGCGCAGGCGAAACAGCTCGCAAGCGACGGCAAAGCCATCGTCCACATCGACGGCGGCCTCCACGCGACGGAAGTGGCCGGCCCCCAGACGATGCCGCTGCTCGCGTACAAGATGCTGAGCCAGTCGAAGGATCCGCAGATCGCGCGGATTCTCGACAACGTCATCTTTCTCCTGTGGCCGACGATCAATCCCGACGGCCATGAGCAGGTCGCGAGCCACTACATGAAGACGCAGGGCCCCGACGGCAGGGGCGGCCAGTCGTTCCCGGCGCTCTACCAGGACTACGTCGGCCACGACAACAACCGCGACGCCTACATGATGAACATGCAGGAATCGCGCGTGATGGAGCACGCGTGGCGCCAGTGGGAACCGCAGATCATCTACGTGCATCACCAGACGGCGCCGTTCCCGACGCGCATCTGGCTGCCGCCGTTCGCCGATCCGATCGGGCTGGAAGCGCCGCCGATGATCTCGCGCCAGCTCAACATGATCGGCATGGCGATCGCGCGCGGCCTCGAAGAAAAAGGCCTGCCCGGCGCGACACACATGGGCACCGGCTTCGACGCGTGGTACCCCGGCTACATCGACTACATGCCGGTCTTCAAGAACATCGCGGCGTTCTGGACCGAAACCGCCGGCGCGGGCCTCGCCGAGCAACGCGAGTACACCATCGCGCAGATTCCCGCCAACATGCGCGACTTCAGGCCCGATCCGCTCTACGTCAGCCCCTGGAAGCCAGGCCTGTGGCGGCTGAAAGACTCCGTGGAATACATGGAGACCGCATCCATCGCGACGCTCGACTTCGCCGCGCGCTACAAGGACGAAGTGCTCTACGACCGCTACATCGCCGGCCGCGATCAGATCAAGCGCGGCAAGGCCGAACCGCCGTACGCGTACGTCATTCGGCCGCAGCAGCGCGATCCTGTGCTCGCGGTTGAGTTGCTCAGGCGGCTCGCCTTCGGCGGCGTGCGCGTCTCGCAGTTGACCGCCACGGCCGCGATCGACGGCACGGCGTATCCCGCCGGCACGTGGGTGATTCCGACCGACCAGGAATTTGCGGCGATGGCCCGCGAAGTGCTCGACGTGCAGAAGTACCCGGACATCCGCGATTACGCGGGGGGCCCGCCCGAGCAGCCGTACGACGCGTCCGGCTGGACGCTGCCGATGTCGATGGACGTGAAGATCGCTTACGCAAAGACACCGCTCAGCGCCGAGGCGAGAGCGGCGATGAAGGTGCTCGGCGGCGCGAACGCGTCGACGCGGCCGACCGCCTACGCCGGAACGTCAGACATCCGCGCGGACGACCCGGCGTCCTTCGATAGCGTTCCGAGTATCGGCTTCAACTCCGAGCCGGGAGCCGCGGCGATCATGCCGCCCACGGGCACGCTCACGGGTTCGGGCGAAGCGATTTCCATCGACGCATCGCAGATCAATACGATCCGCGCGCTCGCGTCCGCCTGGGCGGTGAACGCCAAAACCCGGTTCGTTCCGGCGACGGCATCATCGGCCCCGGCCTACCAGATCACGGGCATGACCGACGGCGTCGCGACCAACCTGGTGAAGTCGCTCGCGCTCCAGGCGACTCGCACGTCACCGGCCGGCGCCGAGGTCAAGCAGCCCCGCGTCGGCCTCTACAACCCACCGAACAGCATGGATTCCGGCTGGACGCGCTGGGTGCTGGAACAGTACGGAGTTGCGTACACCTCACTCGCGCCGGGAACAGCCTTCTCATCCCTGCGCGACCAGTTCGACGTGATCATCATCACAGGCGAGGGCGGTACCCCGTTTTCCGCCGCGACCGGGCGCGGTGGCAGGGGCGGCTTGCCCGCCGGAGCCTCGGCGCAGGCGGGTGCAGTCGATCTTGCGAAGCCCTTCGATGATTTTGTTCGCGCCGGCGGCACGCTGCTGTGCTTCAACTCCGCAAGCAACGCGGCAATCACCGCATTGAAGTTGCCGGTGACGAACGCCGCCGCGGGTCTGTCGCGGAGCGAGTTCTTTCTGAATGGGTCGCTGCTCGAAGTGGCGACGAACCGGACACACCAGGTGATGGCGGGCATGCCGGACAAGGCCGCAATCTTCACGGACAACAGCCCGGTCTTCCAGACGCAGGACGGATTCAAGGGCACCGTACTCGCGAGCTACGCCGATACCGGATCGCCGCTGCTGTCGGGCTACCTGCTCGGTGAGAAAGTTCTCAACGGGAAGGCCGCGGCGCTCGACGTCGAACACGGCTCCGGCCACGTCATCCTCCTCGGCTTCCGCCCGCAATGGCGCGGCCAGACGTTCTCGACCTTCCGCGTGATCTTCAATTCGTTGCTGCTCACGCGCTGACTGTCGCTAAAACGAACGCTACTTCTTTCAGGAGATCAAATGGATAACGCGCAAGCGAAGCTGGTAATGGAGCAGATGACCGCTCTCTGGGAATCCGAATACGAGGCGACGTGCAAGGTGCTCGAAGCCGTCCCCGACGCGAAACGGGACTATCGGCCTGACGACAAGTCGCGCACGGCGTGGGAGCTCGCGGTGCATCTGGCGACCGCGGACGTCTGGTTCCTCGAGTCGATCGTGAATCACGCGTTTCCGTGGGATCCCGAGAGCGAGAAGAAGGCGCTCACGATGTTCAAGACCGGGGCCGACGTCGTCGCGTATTACAAGAAGGAATACCCGGCAAAGCTCGCCGCCGTGCGCGCGATGACGGGCGAGCAACTGCTCGAAGAAGCAGATTTCTTCGGTCTTATGAAATTGCCGGTCGTGAACTACATCGGCTTCGGTAACAACCACTCGGTGCATCACCGCGGCCAGCTGGCAAGCGGTCTTCGCGCAATGGGCTCGAAGGTGCCGCCGATCTACGGAGCATCCGCCGACTTCCCCATGGGATCGTGAAACTGCTTTCGGCTATTCGATCGGGAATATTGCGCTGACATCGTCGGCGGGGCGCGGAATGACGTGCACGCCGACGAGTTCGCCAACTTTGCGGGCGGCCGCCGCGCCGGCGTCGGTCGCCGCTTTTACGGACGCCACGTCCCCGCGGACAATCGAAGTGCAAAGGCCCGCGTCGACTTTTTGGTAGCCGACGAACGTGACGTTCGCGGTCTTCAGCATCGCGTCGGTCGCTTCGACCATGCCGACAAGGCCGCGCGTTTCGATCATGCCGAGCGCGTCGCCGGAGGGAGCCTTGGGTGCGGCCATAGGAGTCAGACTCTACCTGATTCTTCCCCGGGCGTCGACTTTCATGGCGCCTGAAGTCTCGCCGCTCTCGGCCATCACCAGCTCGTCCATGAGATTCGTGACGACGCAGGCGTGATTCGGCAGCACGCGAACACGGTCGCCGATCTTCAGGCGCGTCGGCGCAAGCGCCTTCACGGTGGCGTGCTCTTCGGATAGCCGCTCGATAACGAGAGTTTCGTCCGGTGTGCCGTCCATGTGGATCACGAGGCCATGGCCGGGAAACGACCCGAAGCCGCGCGCGCCGTCGAGCGCCAGCGTCTTGGCGCCGGAATCGAGAATCACCCGGTCGGCAGCCGGACGAGCAACAACCGTCGCTTCGATGAACATCGCGCACGTGTCGAGCGTCGCCGCGCCGAGCGCGACTTGCGTGCGATCGAGGAACACGTAGTTGCCCGGCCGCATTTCCGTCGGCGCGAAATGCGCTACCTGCTTGACCTGCTGACCGATAAACCGAGCCGTCGGCGTCGAGCCGACGCTGATCTCCTCGATCGTCACCCCGGCGAGCGCGGAGCGGATTGCGAGGTCACTCATCATTTCGGCCTCGCGCATCGCCATGTGCTCGAGCTCCATCTCCGACGCGGCGTGGTACGCCTGTCCGGCGTGGCTCAGCAGGCCGCGGAAGTTCAAGCCCGGAAGCGACGACACAAAGGCCACGCGATCTGGCGCGTCGGCGGCGAACGGATTGATGCCGCAGCGATGAAAGCCCACATCAACCTTGACCAGAACATCAAGCGTCTTGCCGGCCTTCGTCATCGCCTCCGACCAGCCCTTCGCGACGTCCATGTCATCGACGATGATCGAGAGGCGCGTGCGATCGAGGAGCGCGATCACGCGATCCGCGTTGACCGGGTTGACGGGGTAGGGAAGCCGAATGTCACCGATGCCGGCGTCGGCCAGCACTTCCGCTTCGCCGAGCTTCGCGCAGCACACGCCAATGGCGCCGGCATCGATCTGCATTGTCGCGATCACCGCGCTCTTGTGCGTCTTCGCATGCGGCCGGAGCTTCACCCCCGCAGCCGCGGCGCGGTCCGCCATCGCGCGGATGTTCGCGCGCACGCGATCCATGTGAACAAATACAAACGGCGTGCGGAGTTCGTCGAGGCGCATCGGCCAAAAGCGTACTACGCCTCCACGGTGAAAAGCCTCTGTGGGACGATGAGTGCGTGAATCCGTTCATCACTCACGTCCAGTTGCGGGTCGGCGACCTTCAGCGGTCCCTGGCGTTCTACCGAGACCTCCTCGGATTCACCGTCGTGGCCGACGAAGGAGGCTCTCTTGGCCTGGCGCCGAGCGGTTCAACGGTCGAAGCCCTTCGGCTTCGCGAAGTCCGCGGCCTCCGACATCGTCCTCGTCATCCCCAGACCGCCGGGCTCTACCACGTCGCGTGGCTCGTGCCGTCGCGCCAGGATCTCGGCCGGGCTCTCGACGGGCTTCGCCGCTCCTTCTATCCGATCACGGGCGCGTCGGATCACGCCGTCAGCGAGTCTCTCTATCTTGATGATCCCGATGGCAACGGCGTCGAGATTTATGCCGACAAACCTCGCGCGACCTGGCAGTGGCAGAACGGCCGCGTGCACATGACGGTCGATCCCCTCGATTTGAAAGGACTCTTGGAATCACGAGATCCACGGGATTCACCAATTCTCAGCGCCGGCACGCACATCGGGCACGTCCATTTCGTCGTGCCGGATCTCAATGCCGCGAAGAACTACTACGTGAAAGACGTGGGCCTCGACATCACCGTCGAATGGCCGACGCTCGTCGGCCTTTCACACGGCGGCTATCACCATCATGTGAATCTCAACAACTGGGCCGGCGAGGGCGCGCCGCCGGACGATCCCGGCACGGCCGGGCTCGACTCGGTCACGATGGGAAGCGATAGAGTTGCCAGGGTGTCCGCGATCGCCTTGTCCTCTCGGCTGGCGACCCCCGAAGATCTGCCGGAGCTGCGCAGTCTGATGGCCGCGTCGATTCGCGATCTGGTCTCGCAGTTTCTCGACGCCGCTCGTGTCGAAGCGTCATTCGAGATCATGGGCCTCGACACACAACTCATCGAAGACGGCACTTACTTCGTCGTCGAATCCGGCGATCGCATTGCCGGCTGCGGCGGTTGGAGCCGACGCGCAACACTCTACGGTCCCGATCGCCTGGCAGGAAGAGACGCTCGCCTGCTGGATCCAGCGACCGAGCCCGCGCGCATTCGCGCGATGTACACCCATCCGGATTTCGTCCGGCGAGGAGTCGGGCGGCTCGTGCTGTCGCAATGCGAAGCTGCGGCCGCGCGCGAAGGCTTTCGTTCGTTCGAGATGATGGCGACAGCGGCGGGCGAGCCGCTCTACCTCGCCAGCGGCTATTCCGTCGTCGAGCGCGTCGAGATCCCGACATCGAGGGGAGTCGGAGTGCCGTGCGCGCGGATGAGCAAGAGCTCATAGTCCCGTTCAGGAGATACTCACGCCAGGAGAGCCTCGTGGGTTTGCCGCTGCGGTGCATGTTCGACACAAACGTATTCAATCGAATTCTCGACGGCCTGCTGTCTGTTGAACAGCTATGAGCTCATGCGCCTATTCGAGGGCAGTGAATCGCTGCAGCCGTTTGGCATTGCTCTGCGGCCGGCCTGACGTCGGGTGGCGCCGACTGGGAGTGGCCCGATCAGCGACAGTGTGCGCGCCGTAAGTAGCGCGGCATTTCGAGCCTGGTTCCGTAGGCGTGCAAAGCGGGGCCGGGTAGGAACCGGGCGACAAGTGCATTCGAACGAAATGCGCGCGGATGAAGGCGGCGATTTCGAGGGCCAGCTCCCGGAGGCGCCACCCGGCGTCAGGACGGACGCAGTCAACTGACACGTGCGGCCGACTTCGAAACCAGTCGGCCCTACAAATATTTAGCCGATGATCCCCAGCGCGCCCGTTGACTTGAAGCCCGGGAATATCCTGCTCGTGTCGGTGGCCGCGAGGTGTTTCTTTACAAGCTCTGTGAACACTTCGCGGAAATCGGTCGTCACTGCGAGATCACGGTTTTCATAGCGCCGCTCCGGCGCAAGGCCCGGCCACTTGCCGTAGACGTTGCCGCCCTTGACGCCGCCGCCCATGATCATCATCGCGTTGCCATGCCCGTGATCGGTGCCGCGGTTGCCGTTCTCTGTCACCGCGCGCCCGAACTCGCTCATCGTCACGACGACGACATCGGACATGAGGTCGCCCAGGTCGGTGTAGAAGGCTGAGAGCGCCTGGGCGAAGTCGCCGAGGCGATTCGCGAGCTGGCCGGTGCCGTTGCCTTGCTGCACGTGCGTGTCCCACCCGCCGAGCTCCGCGAACGCAACCTCGAGGCCGAGATCGCTCTTGACCAACTGCGCGATCTGGCGCATCGCTTCGCCGAAGCCCGAGCGCGGATAGACGGCGCCATTTGCGGGCGTATATTGCTGCGGATTCACATCCTTCATCAGCTTCACGGCATCGAAAGCTTCTTTTCCAGTTCGACCTAGTCCGGCCGGGTCGCCGAGCATCTTGTCGGCCGCCGCCGCGTACTGTGACTCGAAGCTCGACTGCATCATGTCGGTCTGGCCGCCGGCGCGAAGGCCGAACTGGCCGACCTGCGCGATGGCGAGCGCCGGCGCCGTGCCTTGCAGCGTGCGCGGCAGCTGCTGCGTGAGTGAGACCGCGCGAAACGGCGTCGCCTCCGCGTGCTCGCGCGCATGCAAATACCGGTTGAGCCAGCCGTCGCGCGTGGCTTTCACGCCCGGCGTGCCGCTTTCCATGTAGTCCTGCGCGTCGAAGTGTGACCGCGTCGGGTCGGGCGAGCCGCAGGCATGGACGATGGCAAGCTCGCGGCGCTTGAAGAGATCCGCGAGCGACGACATCGATGGGTGCATGCCGAAGAAGCCGTCGAGATCCACGGCGCCGGCTTCCTGGCCGGGCCGAGCGACGCCGATCGATGGACGGACCTTGTAGTACCACTCCTCGCCGTGCGGCACGATCATGTTCAAACCATCAACAGCGCCTCGCTGGAACACCGTGACGAGCACCTTTTTCCGCGCTTTCGCGGCGAGGACCGTCTTGGCGACGAAGTTCGGCGCGAAGCCGAGGCTGAGCATCGCGAGTGACCCGTTCTTGAGAAATACTCTGCGGTCCATATGGTTTCTCTCCTGGAAATCTCCATGGCTCTCCATGGCCCTCCAAGGTTGGAGTGGTTTATCGCTTCTGAAATTCGGGCGAACCCAGCAGCAGCGCGAGCAGCTGGGTCGGGCTCGGCGCCTTCGCCAGCGTCGCCGATGTCGACGGTGAAATTCTGCCCGCGAGCACGGCGTTGACGAGCCGGTTGCGCGTCGCCTCGGTGGTATCGGGCGCGAGTGATGCGGTATTCACGCGGATGGCGCGCTGCTGATTGCTCACGACCGTCAATCCGAAGTTCATGCGCGCAAGCAACGCGCCGGTGTTGACCCACGCGTCGGCGGTGGTGCTGTAGCCGGTCGGCGGCTGGCAGCCGTAGAGCGGCATGCCGAAGTTGTTGCGAAGCGCCTGGACGAGCGGCGCGGCGTTCACGACATCGGCGCCCGTCACCCGCACGGCCGACACGACGAAGTCGAGCGGTGTCTTGACCTTCGCGTTGTACGACTCCACCGAGAAGAACTCCGGCGAAAGGAGGATCGCCCGCGTCACCGCGCGCAAGTCGCCTTTGCTCTTCATGTAGACATCTGCGGCGCGATCGACGAGCGACGCCGGCGGCGTGTCCGAGACGAAACGCTGCGCGAGCTTGAACGCGAGGTGATGCGCCGTCTTCGGATGCATCGCGAGAATGTCGAGCGCGCGCTCGCCTTCGCGCATGCCGTCGATCCCCGAGTGGCCGGAGATCGTCTGGCCGAGGAGCGTCTTGCTGTTCGGATCGTGCATGCCCGGCTTGAAGACGAAGCGGCCGCCGCCGCGCGGCTGGTCGATCGTCCAGCCGGTGAAGATGCGCGCCACTTCCTGGACGTCTTTCTGCGTGTAGCCGGCGTCGACGCCGAGCGTGTGCAGCTCCATGAGCTCGCGCGCGTAGTTCTCGTTGAGCCCGCGCGGCATGTTCTGCCTGGCCTGCTGCAGCCTGGCCATCATCTGCTCGCGCTGCTGCGGGGTGACGCGCGCGCGCGGGTTGTTCATCCGCCGCTCCATGTCCTGCAGCCGCTGGCTTCGCTCGTGATTCGCCGCGTTGGGATCGGCCGACTGGAAGTTGTCGAGATAGAAGAGCATCGCCGGGCTGTGCGCGACCGCGCCGAGCATGTCCCGGAAATTGCCGAGGACGTACGGGCGTATGGCATCCCGCTCGTACTCGTTCAGGTACTCGTTCACCGCGCCCTTCTGCGCGTAGACGTTGAAGTGGTTGAACCAGAAATCCACCAGCACTTCATTCAACTGCCGCTCGCTGTCAACCGCGCGGATCATGCGCGCCTGCATCAGGTTCTGCAGCACCGATGCCGCCTCCTGCTGCATCGCGCGCGCCTCCGGCGGCAAGTTGTTCTTTGCCTGATTGGGCGGAGCGTTCGGATTTGCGGGCGCCGCCATCGCCGGCATGTCAGCCTTGCCCTGCCTGGCCTTCTCCTGCCGCTTCATTTGATCGAGCGGCCGGTAATACTTCGCCGCAAGCTCCGCCGTGCTCATCGTCAGCGTCTCGAAGCGCGCGAGCGTCTGGTCTACTTGGGGATCGGCGATTGTTTCAGGCTCGAGTTGCTGCTCGATGTAGGCCTTGACGCCCAACGTCTTCACGCGCGCGATGTCACCTGGGCGCGGCCCGAACGCCACGCGGTTCAGCACATGCAGCACGGTCGCGTCGTCGACGTCCTCAGATCCGGCTTTACCCTGACCGCGGACAGCGGCGGCGGGGACGAAGGAGACGGCGACGACGAAGAGAACGGCAATTCGAAACAAACGATGCATCTGCAACTCCTTCTAACTGGTATATCGAGTTAGACCGACGCGTCGCCTGCAGGTACACAATGTAAGGGATGCCCGAATTTATCCGCGCCGGCGATTCGCTCGTCGAGCAGATTGTCAAAGACTCCTATCACATTTGGAATGAAGGACTTAGCCTCGATCATTACCGCCGGTGGAACGATATTCAGACCCGGACGGCGTGGGGAAAAGGGCATATCTGGCGGGTGGCGCTCGTCGAGGGCGGGGAATATCTCGCGAGCGCGAAGTGGTACGACTTCGAGTGCGAGTTCAAGGGTTCAACGTTCCTGGGTTCAACGTTCGCCGGTTCAAAGGTTCGGGTGCTCGGGATCGGGGCCGTCTTCACGCCGGAAAACCAGCGCGGGCGCGGACGCGCGAAAGAGCTGATCGCGAAGATGCTGGCGCAGGCTGAGCGTGAGGGCTACCAGGCCGCGGTGCTGTTCTCGGAAATCGGCGCGCCGTACTACGAAGAGATGGGTTTCACAGTGATCCCGCGCGAGACTGTGACGCTCGACGTGATTTTCCCGCGGCAGGGACCGCCGGCAACGCTTGTGCGCGCCGGCGACGATGCCGACCTGAAGTACCTCGCGGAGTTTCACGAGACGCCGGGATACGGGCCCGTTCGCACGCCCGACCTCATCAAATTCAACGTCGTGAAGCGCCGCGTGCGCGCGGCTTCGTCGCCAATTGGTTCGCGAGTGGTCGAGTTCTTCGTGAGCGAAGAGGGCCACAGGCCCGTCGCGTACGTGCTGCTCTCGCGCGGGCCGTCAGGCAACCTGGCGGAGGGACCGGAAGTCATTTGGCTCGAGGCCTGCGGCGACCGGGACCCGTCCGGCGCCCGGGTGGGCGCCATGCTGCAGGTGCTGCGCGCCCGCACGTTAGGCGAAGACTGGCCGACTTTCTGTAGCTGGCTACCTGACGGGTGGCTGCCGCCGCAGCTCAAGATCGTCGGCCGCGCCCCGGCCGACGACATCATGATGATCCGTCCCCTCGGAAACAGCGTCCTTCCTCCTATGAGTTCGAAGGATGTCGTGTGGTGGCACGCGGACTCCTTCTAACTGGCATTCTTCTTGCTCTATGAGCCGGCATGGCGATTTCACGAGCCGTACTCGGTTTGGTAATCGGTGTCTCGTTGATGGGAGCAGGCGCATGCAGTGGCGGCGTCAACTTCGACAAAGTGACGCCGGGCACCGAGGTCACGTTGACGCGCCAGGATGGCGGCGTTGTGAGGGGCCCGGTCCAGCGCGTCGAGGAACACTCGGTTGTCGTCAGAGTCGGCGATCGGCCGAAGACGGTGCCGCGCGCCGAGATCAGCACCTTGCAGATTCAAGAAGCGGGAGCGCCGGCCAAGGCTCTGCCGCCGGCTGCGAAGTATCGCGAATTTGTGCTTCCGGTCGGCACACAGATCAGCCTGCGACTGATGACCGCGGCCGGGCGCCCGACGACCCGCGTCGAGGATGCGGTGTCCGCCGAGCTCACGGAGGCCATCATTATCGATGGCGTTGAAGTGCTGCCCGCAGGCACGCCGATTCGCGGTACCGTTCTCGGGCCCGGCGCGGTGCGATTCGATTCAATTCGCTCCGGCAGCGAGACCTATCCGATCGGCATGACCTATAGCCGCAACGCTGCGGTGCTGCCGTCGGGCACCGTGCTGAGCCTCGCGCTCGACCGTGACGTCGAAGTGAAAGTTTCGGTCAAGTTCGACTATCTCTAGCAATAAATAAAGTCGGGAGTTAATTCGTTAGTTGAATTAACTCCCGACTTTATTTATCGACGATCGCCTTCCACTGCTTGGCGAGCTCCAGCTGCGGTCCGTTGGTTTTCGCATAGGCGTCGAAGTAGCGGTTGAACTTCGCGCGGTCGGTTTCAACGCTGTCGATCGGCCGGTTCGTTGAACGCGCTTCGTAAAGAAGCCGCATGGCCAGCATGAGCCGGTCCTGATCCGCGGCGTTTCTCTCCAAGTACGGCGTCAGCACCTTCAACGCGTCGGCCGGCTGCCCGCCCTGCGCCAGCGCCGTTCCAAACCTCATCGTCACCGCGTCGACATCGGGCCAGAGGATTGCGGCTTCGCGAAGCAGCCCGATGGCGTCTCCGGTATGGCGGAGCCGCAGCATCGCATCGCCGAGCAGCGTATACACAAACGGCGCGCCGGCGTCGGTGATCAACGCCGTTTGCCAGATCGCGACGGCATCGGCGTCGCGCCCCGTTGCGGCGTAGTTGGCGCCGAGGTAGAAAGCTGCGGGGAAAAACTCCGGCGAGGCCTTGAGCGTGTCGCGCAGGTTCGTCTCAGCCATCGCAATATTTCCCTGCGACATTTTTGCGATACCTGCGAGAAACATTGTGGCGGGATGCGCCGGCGCAGTCGCGAGCGTTTGCTCCAGCTCGACGAAGCGGCCCGCTTTCGCCGCAGCGATCGAGGGCAGAAGGCCTGCCGGCAGTTGCGGCTGGCCGACGATATTCATGCGGTCGACGAAGAAGCTCACGACGCGCGGTGACATCACGGCCTCGCGATCGAATGCTTCGATTTTCGACGTGAACGTAATGGGATCGCCTGGCCTCGTCGCGGCGCCGATCGACGTCGCAGGCGCCGGACCGGGGGCGGGCGCCGAGGCCTCGGCGTGCGTCACCGTGAACGGCCGCGTCACCTGGCCGACGACCTTGCCGTCGAGCGTGGCCACCGCGCGCGCGATGTAGTCGCCGGCGGGCAACATCGCGATCGGCACGGTGCCTTCTGCCGCGCGCTTGCCGTCGAACTTGCGGTCGCTGAACTTCAGCGCGGCACGCTCGACGGGCGGGTCGTTCTCAGTTCGGCCGATCTCGATCGAGACCGTCGCGTTCTGGAGCGCGGCCGCCGCGTCCGAATAGATCTCCGCATACGCCATGAGCGAGTCGGCGTTGATCCGTCCGTCAACAGACGGCCGCGCGGCCCTGCCGACGATCTCGGCCAGCATGAGTTCGCCGAGCCGCAGCTGGCCGGCCACCGCGAGTCTCGCGTTGAACGTCCGTTCCACGCTGCCGGTACGGCCTTTCGGGTCGACGACCGCAACCTTCACGTTGTAAATGCCGGGATCGACGACAAACGCCGCCGTGTACCGCTGCGGCCGTCCTTCATCGTCTTTCGAGGGCACTGCCAGCGCTTTTTCAAACTGAGAACCGACGAGCCTGCCGCCGGAGTCGGTCACGAGATAGCCGAGCGCGAAGTCGCCCCTGGCATTGGACGACCTGTCGATCTCGGTGCTGACCAGCACTTTCAGCTTCTTCGTCTCGTCGTCACGATACGTGAACGTCGTGGTTTTGAGGCTGACGTCGGAAACCGGGAGCGGATTCCTCAGCGCGTCAACCAGCAGCTCGTCGATCGTCTTCTCGCCAGCCGGAGGCGCCACGGCGAATTGCGGACGCGCGCGGACGGTCACGCCGGGCCGCGTCACTTTCACGGAGATGTCATGCGCCTTGCCGTCGCGATCGACGAGATCCGGTTCGAAGCTGAGCAGGTAGTGCCCGGATAGTTCGAGATCGAGCCGCGCAAATGCCGATGTCGCATCCACGCCAATGGGGAGCACGACGCCGCGGGCCTCGCCGGTCAACGTGTCCAGGCCATCCTTGTACAGGTCGTGATCGGCGTAGTGCGTGGGCGACTGGCGGCTCATGCTGGCGTCGGCGAACGAGCCGTCGATCTGGAGCGCATAGACGTTGACCTGCGCGAGCGAGGTGAGCGGCGCGACCCAGGAGAGATCTGCCGCGTCGCGGTCGATCGCGAGGCCTTCCGTCATCAGCACCAGTGTCTTCGGGGTCGCGGAACTGACGGCCAGGCGCTGGATGATCGCGCGCAACGACAGGAGCGAGTTCGCCGCCTGGGCGCGCGACGTCTGATAGAGCAGCCGCGCGCGATTGGCGAGCTCGGACTTGCAGCGTTCGACCTCGCCCGCGGTATTGCGCCCGCCCAGGCATTCGCGGTCGATCATCTCGAGGTAGACGCGCGACTCCGGGCCCTCGCGCACGAAGGTGAACGCCTCCGCGAGCCCGACCTTCCGCGTCACTTCCGCTTCGACCATCTTGCCGACGCCGTTGGCGAGCAGCTCCTTGGCCAGCGCATGGTTTGCCGTGAAGCCGACGAGCGGACCGGTGCCGGGCACGAACTCCACGGACACACGATCCGACGAGCTCAACCCGTCGATGAACTTCGTCGCGGCCTGCAGCACATTGCGCCCGTTGCCCTTGTGGATGTTGCCTTCGTCGACCACGAGCAGGATCAGGCGGCCTTGTTTCAGTCCCTGATTTGTGCTGAACTTCGCGCGTTCCGGGTCAATGCCGTCGCCGGTGCGCCGAAGGTTGATGAACTCCGCCGTGGAAAGCCGGCGCGTTTTGCCGTCGACCTTGAGCACGAAGTCCTCGGCCTTGAGGTCGTCCACGGGCTTGCCGGTTTTGTCGACTGCGCTGACGTCGACGGCGACCAGATCGACGCCGGAGCGGAATGTCTGCGTTTGTTGGGGCGCCGCCGCGGCCACGGCCGCGCCAGCCGCCACCACCGCGCATGCGATCCATCGCATGCTTTCAATTCCCCTTTCGCAGCGCCTTGAGCGCGTCGCCGGCCCGGCTCGCGGCATGGAGGCCCGGCATGCCGGTCACGCCGCCGCCCCCGTGAGTGCCGGCGCCCGTCAGGAAGAGTCTCTGAATCGGAGTGGACCCGTCGGCCCAGCCCAGTAACGGCCGCATCGCCCACCACTGATCGAGGGCCTGCTCGCCGTGGTAAATGTGGCCGCCCGACGCGCCCCACTCGCGCTCGATGTCGGCCGGCATGATGATCTCGCGGCCCATGATGGTTTGTTCGAGGCCGGGCGCGTGCGGCCGGATCGCGTCCAGCACGCGCGTGTAGAGGAGGTCATGCTCGTCGACACTCTCGTCGCGCAGCGTATGCGGAATTGTGTGCGCCACGATCGACATCACGTGACGGCCTTCGGGCGCGAGCGAACCATCGACGACAGTCGGCACGCTGATCTCGAGCCACGGGCGATCCGGCATCTCGCCGTATTTGGCGGAGTCGAATGCGCGCTCGAGGTCGTCGATGCCGTAGGCGATCAGCAGCCGTCCGCGAAGCGCGATGTCGTCGCCGTGAAGCGCATCGAACACCGGCCGTTCCGAGAGCGCCAGGTTCACCTTCGCTGTCACGCCGCGCGCGCGGATGTGGCGCACGCGTTCCGAATAGACCGGCGGCAGATCCGCGGGATCCACCAGTTGCTGCATGGTGGTCTTGGGATCGAGCGCGCCGAGTACGATGCGCGACGCGATCTCTTCGCCGTCTTCGAGAATCACGCCGGTGGCGGTGCCGCCCACGGTGCGAATCCTCGCGACGGGCGCGTGCAAGCGGACCCGCGCGCCCGCCGTTTCGGCGACGGTCTGGATGGCGCGCGAAAGCGCCCCGGGACCGCCGGCGACTGTCATGCCGCTGCCGACCGGCAATGGGTCGTCGGCCAGCCGCTGGAGCAGAAGGCCGCCGGTGCCTGCGGACCAGGGCCCGGCGAAATGGCCGAAGATTGCGCGCGATGCGATCGTCGCGCGAACGAGGTCGTTGTCGAACCACTCGCCGACCAGATCCGCAACGGCCATAGGCACATAGCGGATCAGGCGGCTCAGGTTCTTCTTGCCGAGTTTGCGCGCACGCCGGCCAGTGTTGAGCAGCCGCCACAGATCTCCGCGCGACGGGTCATCCACATCCGGTGCCGGATGGCGGTTCAGGTCCCGGAACACCGCCGACAGCTTCTGTGCGGTGTCGGTGAATTCACGCCATCGCCCGGAGTCGCGGGCGTTCGGATCCAGCCGGTTGATGGACTCGGCCGTGAACACCGGATCGCGGTGAAACGAAATCAGTTCGCCGTCGCGCCCGAGGGACGTCATCGCCGGATCCGGCGTGATGAACCGCAGCCCGCCGCGATCGAGCCGCAACCGCTTCATCGCCCGCGCGACCTCCGGCGCGAGCGGCCCGATCGCGTGCGTCAGCGTCGGCGCGTGAAAACCCGGCTCGAACTCTCGCGTAATCGCCATGCCGCCAACGCCGTCGCGCCGCTCGAGCACGAGCACGCTGTGGCCGGCCTTTGCGAGCAGCGCCGCGGCGATGAGTCCGTTGTGGCCGGCGCCGATCACGATGACGTCGACCATCGGCTACTTGACCTCCGACATCGCGCGCAGCGCCGCATTCTTGCCGGGCGCGCCCATGATGCCGCCGCCCGGATGGGTCGCCGACCCGCACATGTAGAGCTTCCGGATCGGTGTCTTGTAGCCGGCCCAGCCCGGCGCGGGACGCAGGAAGAACAACTGCTCGAGCGACAGCTCGCCCTGAAAAATGTTGCCCTCGGTGAGGCCGAAATCGCGCTCGATGTCGAGCGGCGTCAACACCTGGCGGTGCGTGATGATGTTCTTGATGTTCGGCGCGTGCTCCGCGATCGTGTTGATGACCGTGTCGCCGAAGGCTTCTTTGTGGTCGTCCCACGACGAGCGAAGCGAGTCCTGCCCTGAGCCGCCTGGCTCCCGCAAATCGTACGGCGCGTACTGCACGAAGCACGACATCACGTGTTTGCCGGGCGGCGCGAGCGACGGATCGGTGAGCGAGGGAATGACGATGTCTATGTACGGCTTGCGCGAGTACTGGCCGTACTTCGCCTGATCGTAGGCGCGCTCCATATAATCGACGCTCGGTGAAATCGAAATCGCGCCGCGCAGATGCGCGCCGGGGTCCGGCCCCGCGCCACGGGCGGATTGAGGCTTCGCGGTGAACTCCGGCAGCGCGTCCAGCGCGAGATTCACTTTGCCCGACGAGCCGCGGTACTTGTAGTGGCTGATGTCCTCGACGAAATCGCCTGGAAGATGCTCGTGGCCGACCATTCTGGTGAAGGTCAGGCGCGGATCGACGCTCGACAGCACGACGTCGGCGAGATGGTAGTCGCCGTTTTCGAGGACCACGCCGGTCGCCGCGCCGTTCTCGATGAGGATCTTGCTGACCGGCGCTTCCGTGCGGATCGTTGCGCCGGCGGCGCGCGCGGCCGAAGCGATCGCATTCGAGACGGTGCCGGTGCCGCCCTTGGACAGGCCCCACGAGCGGAAGGCGCCGTCGATGTCGCCCATGTAGTGATGCAACAGAACGTAAGCCGTGCCCGGCGACCGGACGCCCAGGAACGTGCCGATGATTCCCGACGCCGACATGGTCGCCTTGAGCACATCGGTCTCGAACCACTGATCGAGAAAATCGATCGCGCTCATCGTCAGGAGCTGGACCTGGTTGTAGCGATCGCCGTCGGGCAGCGCCCGGAAACGCGTGAGGATGTCCCGTAGCGCGCGGATGTCGGCGAGCTTCGGCGAGAAGACATCCGGCGGCGTCATGCTGAGGATCGGCTTGGCAAATCGACCCATCTCGACCATTGCGCGGCCGTACTCGTCGTAAGCCTCGGCGTCGACCTTTGAATGGCGCGCGATCTCCCGGTACGTGCGCGCATGATCGTTCACGCGCCAGAGGTGATCGCCGTTCGGCATCGGCGTAAATGTGCCGTCGAGCGGCAGGATCTCGAGCCCGTGCTTCGCCAGCTCGAGATCGCGAATGATCTCGGGCCGCAGGAGCGAGACGACGTAGGAGCAAACGGAGAATTTGAACCCCGGAAAAATCTCTTCCGTGACGGCCGCGCCGCCAAGGACGTGACGCCGCTCGAGGACGAGCACCTTGCGCCCTGCGCGCGCCATGTACGCGGCCGCGACCAGCCCGTTGTGCCCGCCGCCCACGATAACTGCGTCGTACTTCGTAGCCAAGGCGACATTCTATCGGGCTAACCGGCTATTGGTCATTGAAGGATTCGCTATCCGATATGTCTGATCGCCATAGCCATTAGCCGATCCTTCACTGATCCATAGCCGCATAACCAGATAGAATCGCGCTCGTGCCCGTAGGAAGTCCGTTTCATGAGCGAACCTTGGCGGTTTGCGAAAGCCTCAGCTATAGGGACTGGGCCGGCTACTACGCCGTGAGCTCGTACGAACCGCTCCATGAGCACGAATACAACGCGATCCGGAATGCGACCGGGCTCATCGATGTCTCGCCGCTCTTCAAGTACATCGTCTCCGGCAAAGACGCCGCGGCGCTCGTCGATCGCGTGATCACGCGCGATGCGAAGCGCATGGACATCGGGCAGGTGTTCTACACGCCGTGGTGCAACGAACACGGGCAGGTGCTCGACGACGGAACGGTCAGCCGGCTCGGCCCCGAGCTGTTTCGATGGACCGCCGCTGAACCGAGCTTGCGCTGGCTTCGTCAGAACGCCACCGGGCTCGAAGTCCAGGTCGACGACGTCTCGGAGCAGATTGCGGCGCTCGCGTTGCAGGGGCCCACGGCGGCGGGCGTGTTGCGCGCGGTCTGCGATACCGGCGTCGATATCGATGGCCTGAAATATTTCCGCGTGACGCACGGCAAGATCGCCGGCCGCGAGGTCGACATCTCACGAACGGGCTACACAGGCGATCTGGGCTACGAAGTGTGGATGAAGCGTGACGACGCGCTGAAGATCTGGGACGTGCTGATCGATGCGGGCCGCGCGTACGACCTGCGGCCGACCGGCCTTCTCGCGCTCGACGTCGCGCGCATCGAGGCGGGACTGCTCCTGATCGATGTCGATTTTTTCAGCGCGAAGAAGGCGCTGACGGCGTCGCAACTTTACACGCCGCTCGAAATGGGCCTCGGCCGTCTCGTCGACATGAACAAGGAACGATTCATCGGCCGCGCCGCGCTCGCGGCCGAAGCCGCCGCCGGGCCGAAGAAGAAGATCGCCGGCATCGACGTCCACTGGAGCGACGTCGAGAAGCTGTATGACGCCGTTGGGCTGCCGCCGATGGCCATCGCCACCGCGTCGCGCGTGGCCGTGCCGGTGCGCGCCGACGGCCGGCAGGTCGGCCGCGTGACGTCCTCGACCTGGTCACCCACGCTGAAGAAGATGATCGGCCTGGCGACGATCGACTACGCGTGGTCCGCTCCAGGCACCAGAATCGAAATCGAGCACACCGTCGACGCCGTCCGCCACTTCGTCGGCGCGACCGTCGTCGACACCCCGTTCTTTAATCCGCGGCGAAAGACACAGACACCGCCTAATTAATCGTTTCACTATTCGTTTCATCTCATTGGTGAAAATACAAGTTATAATCGTTTCATCATGAACCCCGTGGAATCGGAGCTTGGTGGGGGCGTCCTCACGGCCCGTGGCCTGCGCGACCGCCTTGGAGTCTCGCCGGCCACGCTGATGCGTGTCGTTCGGGCGACGGGGTCCGGTGTGCTGCGAATCGGCCGGGGCCGCGCCACGCAGTACGGCTTCCGTCAAACGTGGCCGAACCTCGAGACCACGAGGTTTCCGGTGTTTCGCATTTCGGATCGCGGCACCGCCGAGTCGGCCGGTGAGCTCATCACCATGGCGGCACGACAGACGTTGTGGCTTCCGGCGAACGCCGTGGCAGCGGGACTGCCGATCGAGCTCGCTGACGCGCGGCCGTCCGGATTTCTCGGGCGGCATTTCGCGTCGATTCATTCGGACCTGCGCTTGCCGGCGCGCGCCACGGATTGGTCCGATCATCACATCCTCATCGCGATGTCGCGCCGCGGCGAGGATCTCACCGGCAACCTGATCGTCGGCGACGAGTCGTTCGCGCGATGGCAGGCACTCGAGCCCTTCGCCGCAACACCTGCCGACTACCCGCGACTGGCCGATGCCACAACGTCGGGTCATCCCCCGGGATCATCGGCCGGCGGCGAACGGCCGAAGTTTGGCGCATTCGCGGGCGGCCGCCATGTGCTCGTGAAATTCGTAGCGCGCGGAGGCGCGGGCGATCTCGTTGCGCGGCGTTGGTGCGACCTGCTCGTGCTCGAAGCCCTGGCGCTGGAGGTTGCGTCTTCGCGCGGTGTGCCCACCGCGCGTACGGCGATCGTTGAATCGGACTCGCACATGTTTCTCGAGAGCGAGCGATTTGATCGCGCCGGCGTGCGCGGGCGCCTCGCTGTGTTGAGTCTTGCGGCTGTTCACGACGAGGCCGCCGATACTTGGGCCCGCGCGGCGGTGCTGCTCCAGAGTGCCGGACGATTGTCTGCCGAGGACGCGCGGCGGCTGCAGTGGCTGGATGCGTTTGGCGCGCTCGTCGGCAACGCCGATCGCCACCAATACAACGTCGCCTTCTTTCCGGACGGCCCGATGGTTCGCCTGGCACCGGCCTACGACCATGCGTCCATGGCCTACGCGCCATCGGCTGACGGGCAGGTGTCCTACCGGTCCGTCACGCTGTCGCACGCGACCGCCGACACCCTCGCCGTATGGGACGAGGCGCGCGCGGCGGCAGGCGAATTCTGGGAGCGAGGCAGCGAGGACCCGCGAGTGTCTGACGAGTTCCGCACCGTGTGCGCCGGTCATGCCCGGGCGCTCGGTTAACAAAGCCCCTACACTGGCCGTCTCTCTATCTGAGTGACCGCCATATCCGTGACCGCACAGGCGTTTTCCTCGGGACGTGACGAGCTGACCGACCTGGTGATCGCGGCCCAGAAAGGCGATCGCCCGGCGTTCGACCAGCTCTATCGCTCCCATGCCCGCATGGTTCACGGCGTGCTGATGTCCCGCATCCCGCGCGCGGACGTCGACGACCTCGTGCAGGACGTTTTCATGCTCGCGATGCAGCGGGTTTCGTCGCTCCGCACTCCGTCCGCATTCGGCGGCTGGCTGGCCGCAATCGCCAGAACGCGCGCGATCGACCACCTCCGGCGTCAGCCGAGAACGACCGAGCTGGTCGACGATGTTCCGGTGAACGATCCGGACAGGTCGGAGCTGATGTCCGTGCTGGCCGCGATCGAGCGGCTGCCGACGGCATATCGCGAGACGTTGGTGCTCCGGTTCGTCGAGGGCATGACGGGCCAGGAAATTTCTCTGAAAACAGGCCTCACAGAAGGATCGGTGCGCGTGAATCTCCATCGCGGCATGAAGCAGCTGAAAGACGAGCTGGAAAAGGGGCGGCAATGAAAACGACGTCTGGCCTCGACGAAGACAACGAATATCTGTGGAGCAAAACCGGGCACATAGATCCGGAGTCCGCGCGGCTCGAGGCTTTGCTCGGCCGCCTCGGTCAGACAAGTCCTCCGCCGCCGCTCGGGTTCGCCATTGAGATTCCGCGCCGGATGCGGCCGCTGGCCGCCATGGCGATGCTCGCAGCGGCGGCGGTGGTTGTGCTGGGCCTCGTCGGCGTCGTGTGGCGCTACACGCGCGTCACGTCGGCGCCGAGTTTCACGTTCGTTCAGACATTCGCCGGCGGGGAAGCCGGCGCGCCGCCGGGCTCGGCCGCAGTCTCGGTCGAAGGAACGCTCAGGGTCGGCGGCTGGCTCGACACAGCGAAGTCGCAGACGACGATCGAGATCGCCGATATCGGCCGCGTCGATGTGGAGCCTGGCAGCCGGCTGAGTTTGCTGAGCACGTCGCCCGGCGACTACCGGTTGCGTCTCGAGCGCGGGACATTGCATGCATTGATCTGGGCGCCGCCGGGCCAGTTCTTCGTCGAAACCCCATCCTCGACGGCCGTCGATCTGGGGTGCGCGTACACGTTGAGCGTCGACGACAATGGCGACGGGCTCGTGCGCGTCACGAGCGGCTGGGTCGGCTTCGAGTGGCACGGTCGAGAGTCGTTTATTCCGATGGGCGCCGTGTGCCGGACGAGAAAAGGGCGCGGGCCCGGCACGCCGCACTACGAGGACGCGGCCGAGCGATTCCGCGGTTCGATCGATGCCATCGATTTCGGCAGCGGCCTTTCGCGCGCCATGGCGCTCGACACCGCGCTCGAGTCCGCGCGCGAGCGCGACGCGATGTCGCTGTGGCATCTGTTGTCGAGCGTCGCGCCGGCGGATCGCGATCGCGTGTTCGATACGCTCGCGACGTTCGTGCCGCCGCCGCCCGAAGTGACGCGCGAAGGCATCCGGTCGGGCCGGCGAGACATGCTCGATGCGTGGTGGAACAACCTGGGTTTGGACACGGCGTCCTGGTGGCGCACGTGGAAACAACAGTGGCGCGGAGCAAAGGGAGACGAAAAATGAAACCAGGAAAGAAAGTACTCGGGCTGGCCGCTGCGGCGGCACTGCTCATGGTCGCAAACGTTGCGGCAAGCGATCCGGTCGGTGTCTACGCGATGGTCGAACGGGTCGTGATGCAGCCAGGCAACAACACGCCGAAGACCGTCCAGATCTGGGGCGCATTCGCGCCGTCGGTCGAGCCGCCGCGGCCGACCTACAAACCGGAGCAGGCGTACGGCGAGGTGCAGCGCGGCTACATGTATTTCGCGTGCCCGGCCGAGAAATCGGCGATGTGCGCCGCCGAGTGGAACGATCTGAAGACCGTGGCCGGCACGTCCGAGGTTGTCGGCTTCAGCACGCGGTGGGCGAGATCGAAAGCGCGTGTCCGTCTGTCGACCGAAGCGGTCTCGTCGCCGGACATCTATGAGACCAACGTCGGCATCGTGAAGCTCGGCAAGTACGGCGACTACCCGTCGGTCGTCGCGGCGCTGAAGGCCGCGGTCGGCAAGAAATAGCGGAAACAGGGCAGGAGAACAGATATGCGCGCGACGAGCGTTTTACGCCACTCCCCGTGGGACGGGACGCTCGTCGCGCTTGCGCTGTGGCACGGCGCCGCGGTGCTGGCGCTGCCATCGATTCCGCTCATCGCGATTGGCCTCTGGTGGAACGCGAACACCGTCTCCCACAATTTCATCCACCTGCCGTTCTTCCGCTCGCGGCCGGTGAACAGTCTCTTCTCGACTTACCTCACGCTGCTGCTCGGGTTCCCGCAGCACCTCTGGCGTGCACGCCACCTCGCGCATCACGCGGGCAAAGACGAGGCGGCCGTGCGCTGGACGCCGCGCATCTTCGTCGAAGCGGCGATGGTGCTCGCGATGTGGGCGACACTCGCCGTCTGGTGGCCGCGGATGTTCTTCCTGGTGTATGTGCCGGGCTATCTGATCGGGCTCGGTCTCTGCCAGTTGCAGGGTTACTTCGAGCATGCCCGCGGCACGACGAGCCACTATGGGCGAATCTACAACACACTGTTCTTCCGCGACGGGTTTCACGCCGAGCATCACCGAAAGCCGTCGACGCACTGGGCCCGCCTTCGCCAGTCGGGCTGCGGCGCGTCACGCCGCACGACCAGCGCGTGGCCGCCCGTGCTTCGCTGGTTTGACGAAGTGCCGGCAGCGCTGAATCTTCTCGAGCGGCTGGTGCTGAGATCCTCCGTCCTGCAGTCATTCGTCCTCCGTTCGCACACATCTGCGATCGAGCGATCGTTGAGCCGGCTCCCGGAAATCAAGAGCGTGGTCATCATCGGCGGCGGTTTGTTTCCGCGGACGGCGATCATCATTGAGCGCCTTCTGCCTGCCGCGGTGGTGACGATCGTGGATCGCAACCCTGAACATCTGAAATCGGCCCGCCGTTTTCTGCGCGCCTCGGTCCTGACGATCGAAGCGGATTGCGATGCGTCGCGCGTCTTCGACGCCGATCTCGTCATCGTCCCGCTCGCATTCGTCGGTGATCGCAACGCGTTCTACGAGACGCCGCCGGCCCGCGCCGTGCTGATCCACGACTGGATTTGGCGCCGTCGCGGCGACGGCACGCCAGTGGCGTGGTGGTTATTGAAGCGGTTAAATCTGATGCGGCGCGGTCCGAGCTCAGTGCTGCCGCAATCGAGCACAGCGTTGCCGACCCATACGCGCACCAGCAGGGCCGCGTGAGCGTGAACGCCGCCGCCTGTCTCCTCTTCGTACTCGTCCTGGCGAAGGTGCTGGTCGTCGGCTTCGCCAGCCCGTGGTTGTTTATTCAGGATGCGCTGGCGGCGATGGTGTTCGCAGTGCTGGAGTTCGCGCTTCGCGGCCGCAAATGGATATGGATTCCGTACGGTCTCGCAGTGGCGTGGGTTGCCATCAATGTGCCCGTCGCGATCGTTCTACGGACGTGGCTCACGTGGCCCATGCTGCGCGCGGCCGGCGGGCCGCTTTCGGATTCGATTCGCTACTACATCACGCCGGACAACATCTGGCCCCTGGCGCTCGTGCTCGGTGCGGGGATCGTCCTGCCGGTGCTCGCGAGTCGGCGGAAGCGTGCCGCCGCGATCGTAGCGATCGCCGTGGTCCTGGCGGCCGCCGGCGCCGCGACAAAAGCCAAGACGACAAGCGGATTCGAGCGAAACGCCCTGACAACCCTGGTTGCGTCCCCCGGAAATAGGGATCGGGAGTTATTTCCAAACCGGTCAGCTTCCCTGTATGGAAATAACACCCGACCCCTATTTACTGCGCCGCTCGGTGATCTTCGCGGTGCTGCGCGCGGGATGAATGTCGTCGTCGTGATTCTCGAGTCGACGGCCGCGCAATATCTCGGGCTTTATGGCGCGGCTGAAGATCCGATGCCGAATCTGACGAAGCTCGCAGCGAACGCGGTGGTGTTCGATGCGGCGTACGCCGTGTATCCCGAAAGCGTGAAGGGCTTGTACGCCACGCTCTGCGGACGAATACCGATCGCCGGCGCGCCGATCGAGGCATCGCTGAAGAATCCGTGTTCGCCCCTTCCGAAAGCGCTTGCCTCTGCCGGCTATCGCACCGGTCTGTTTCACTCGGGCCGATTCGCCTATCTCGGCATGGACACGCTTGTCGCAAAGTCCGGCTTCGATGCGGCCGAGGACGCCGGCGCCATCGGCGGCGTCGTGCAGTCGAGCTTCGGTGTCGACGAAGCGTCGACTGTCGCGAGCACACTCAGATGGATCAATGCGACAGACGACTCGCGGCCGTTCTTCGCGATGTACATCCCGGCCGCCGGGCACCATCCGTACGCGTCAAACATCGCCGGCCCATTCAGGGGGCAGGCGGAATTCGATCGCTATCGAAATTCAATTCACGAAACCGACGTCGCGCTCGGCGCTCTGATCAATGGGCTGCGCGCTCCGACGATTCACAATTCCACACTGCTCATCGTGATCGCGGACCACGGCGAGGCCTTCGGGCAACATGACGGCAACACCGGCCACACGCTGGCGATCTGGGATGAGCACGTTCGGGTGCCGATGATGATCTCGATCCTTGGCGTCACGAGAGGCCAGCGCCGAATCGCGGCCCCGGCGAGCGTGCTCGACATCGCGCCGACGATTCTCGATCTTGCCGGCATCAGCGCGGCGAGCGCGTCCGAAGGCGGATCGCTGCTGTCGGCCGAACGGCGAACGGCGCCGTTCTTTGCAGACTACGCCCGCGAGATCGTGGGTCTTCGTGACGGGTGCTGGAAGATTCAGCACGACAGAAATGACGAGCGCACGCAGTTGTTCAACCTGTGTGAGGATCCTGGCGAGACGTCAGATGTCGCCGGACGCTTTGAGTCGATTCACGATGAACTGGTCAAACGCATAGAGCAGTTCTTCGCGGTTCGAGTACGGCCCCGGCGTGTAGCCGCGTGAGATAGCTGGAGAGCGACCCTCTCTCTCCGCCATCCTCATCTTGTTGATTTACCGCAACCGACGCGTCATGCGTGTTTTGTCGAAGGCTGATTTGAGGGAACCCGGGTTTATCGTGGCGACATGCTTCGTTTGCGTCGCCGCCACAGCAGACGTTGTTCACAAAAGTCGGAGAAGCACAGGCGCTGCTCGTGCCCGATTTACTGCGAGGGCACAGTCGGCGGCGAGCCGATTCGCAAGTCTCTCGACCTCACATCCTGGGAAGCGGCGACCAACCTCATTCACGGCTGGCAGCAGGCTGGACGAATTGGCGGCCCGATTGCCGGCATGGCACCAGTGATCTCGATCGCAGTTGATCGCTACCTCGCCGATGCGAAAACTAGGGGTCTCAAGCCGAGTTCCCCGAAGAATACCGGCTCCTTTTCAAGAATCACTTGCAGGAACCGTGCGTTCGCTGCGGCCTCACAGATTTCCGTCAGCTGACGGTCGACGTCATGCGTAACCACAGCTGTGTAGACGCGCTTCGAGGCTTCTGCACCGACCGAAGCAAGGCACCGTGCCGGTGCTTGGATAAACACTGCCTGATCCTTAAAACAGGATACTGACGGGTGTAATAGGAGTTGCTGTGACCTGTCCCGTCAGAGCAGGGATGGATACTGGTTTCCGTGAGATGACGCGCGCAGCTGAGTCACCGTCGGCAATAAATCCATTGTTTGCTATGGTTTACAGTGTCTTTCTATGTGAGCCGATCTCCGCCACAATGTCACAACTCGAATGAAGAAATTGACGTGCATTGACCTCTTTTGCGGTTGCGGCGGAATCAGCCTCGGCATGCTCCGCGCGGGCTTTGATGTTATCGCCGCGATTGACTTCAACCACGAGGCGGTTGAGACGGTTTCGAAAAACCTGCGCGATGTTCGACATGCGCTTCAGAAGGACCTGACGAAGTTTCATCCGTCGGAGTTGGAAAAAATCATCGGTACCGATGACGTGGACGTGATTGTTGGCGGCCCCCCATGCCAGGGATTTTCCGTAGCGCGAAAACGAGACGGCGCGAATACTGGCCCGCGCCTCATCGAGGATGATCGGCGACACCTCTATCAGGAGTTTCTGCGCTACGTCTCGCACTTTCAACCGAAGGTGTTTGTGATGGAAAACGTGCTCGGCATCAAGACCGCCGCACACGGCAAATACTTCACGGATGTCCAGAAGGAGGCACGGACAATCGGGTATCGTGTGCATCCACAAGTCGAGCGAGTCTCGGAACTCGGCGTTCCACAAAAACGCATCCGTCAGTTGATCATTGGCACGCGCTTAGACTTGGCTAGTTATTTTCCGAGCAAGCTGCCACTCGCGCCGCGCGCGACATCATCGCCCACGTTGGGGCACGCCATTTGCGACCTGCCTGTCATCAAGCCTGGTGGTGGAGAAGAGTCTGTCGAGTACGACATGGACCGTCGGCATCAATACGTCGGCAAGTATGGCCGTAAGTTTCTCTACGAAACCGCCGAAGTCGCAAAGGCTACCGCGCTGACCTCCCACGTTGCTCGACCACACAGCGAACGCGATCTCCGTGATTTTGCACGATTGAATGAAGGCGAACACTGCGGGCGCGCAATGAAACGTGGCGAGAAGTTTGAATTTCCATACGACAAAGATAACTTCAAAGATCGCTACACGCGCCAGCATCGGGATCATCTTTGCTCGACGATCGTCGCCCATATGAGCAAGGACGGATTGATGTTCATCCATCCGACGCAAAACAGGTCACTGACGCCGCGAGAAGCGGCACGGGTGCAAGGTTTTCCAGATTGGTTTGTCTTTCCGCCGGCTCGGACTCAGCAATACCGATTGATAGGCAACGCGGTGCCACCGCTGGTAGGTGAATCCATCGGCTTGGCCGTTAAAGCGTATCTAAAGAAGGCGGAGCAGAAGGCCCGCTCGCGCCCCGACGTGCCAACGAACTCGGATGACGCTGCGCGCTTGGTCGCAAGCCTTATCGCCGGACCTCATAAGAAGAGCCTGCATCTCGTTCCCGCCGATGAATTCCGTCGGGCGTGGCTCTCAATCGGGTTCTTGTTCCCGCAACTCCATCCTGTTTCAGCGCTTGAGAACGGACGACAAGTTTCCAATGACGCCGGAACAAACTCTCAACTCAAACTGATCTATCCTCGTTTAGTTGCGCCGTTCTATGTCCAGAGTGGCTGGCCCGTGGCCTTGGAACGGGTCGCACGTGAAGCGTGTCGGCGTCACGAATCCAATGATCTTCACGCTCATGATTTTTATTGCGATGACGCGGCCGCCGCTGGACTGATCCACCAGAACCGGAACAAAACCGGTCGCCGGCTTCGAGCAGAGCTGCGCTAGCAAGAACATGTCTGCACAATTCGATCGGATTCGGGAGGAGGAATGCGACGCCGCAGATCCTCGCGCGGCGCCGATGATCGAGTCGCTGCGCGCGTTTGGATACGACCTTCCCAGCGCGATTGCTGATCTGGTGGACAACAGCATTTTTGCCGGCGCGCGAAATGTCTGGATCGATTTCAACTGGGACGGCGACCAATCGACGATCTGCATATTTGACGATGGCAGAGGCATGACGGAACCGGTCTTGGTCGATGCCATGCGACCAGGCAGCCGCAATCCGTTGGACAGTCGTGATCCCAAGGATCTGGGTCGGTACGGACTGGGATTGAAGACTGCATCTTTTTCCCAATGTCGTCGCTTCTCTGTGCGATCCAAGCGCAAAGACGGGCTTGGGGCCACACGGTGCTGGGATCTGGATTTCGTGGCGTTCAAGAATCGCTGGCTGCTACTCCGCGACGCAGGGCCCGCAGCCGAGCCCCTCCTTGCGAGGCTTCCTCGATTGGAGCAGGGCACGGCCGTCTTATGGCAGCAGATGGACAGATTGGTGGAAGGGTCGGCCGTTGACAACGGTCAGCATAAGGCGCTTTTTCATTCACGAATCGAGTCTGTTGAACGTCACTTGGCGATGGTTTTCCATCGATTCATGGAAGGTGGCAAGCGACTAAAGATCTTTGTAAACGACAATCCGGTAGTTCCTTGGGATCCTTTTCTGAAGCGCGAGAAAGCTACGCAGCAGATCGCCGAGGAAAATCTTGTCGATGGCCGAATTCAGGTGATTCCGTACGTTCTTCCTCACATCTCAAAACTGTCGGCGGAAACCCACAATCTGGCTGCCGGCCCGCGTGGCTGGAACCAGCAACAAGGCTTCTATGTGTACCGCAACGAGCGACTCCTTGTTCCTGGAGATTGGCTCGGCCTGCCATTTGCCAAGGAGGAGCACTTCAAGCTCGCGAGGATTCAGCTTGATATTCCGAACTCCATGGACTCGGCGTGGGAGATCGATGTTACGAAATCGAAGTCCCGGCCTCCGGATGCGCTCCGGCCCGCCTTGAAACACATTGCGGACGTGACTCGACGTCGGGCCAGCGACGTATACCGCCATCGGGGCCGGGTGCTCGCGAGAAAAACTACCGAGGACTTCATTTTTGTGTGGGAACAGGTTGTCAGGCATGGGAAGTATTTCTATCGCGTCAACCGCGAACACCCTGCCGTCAAGCCGTTGATCACCACGCACAGTCAATTCGTCGAGCCGCTGCTCCGCGTCATCGAAGAGACCGTGCCTCTGCCTCTTCTGGCGATCACCAATTCTGAGCAGCCGGACAAGCACTCACCGCCGTTTGACGGCGCACCTTCATCTGAAATCACAGCTCATATCAAGCGTGTGTACGAAACCATGCTCCAGTCGAAGATTACGCCGCCCACCGCAGCAGACCGGCTCAGGGTTATGGAGCCGTTTGATCGTTTTCCGGACCTTGTCGAAGCCTTTGTCGAACAAACCAAACCGAAATCCAAATGACTGATTACGAAAAAGCCCGCAGCCACGCTCTCGTGATGCTCGGTCACGAAACCGGCCATGAACGCTCGCACATCGCAAAAATCGCGAACGTGGCGATTCAAACCATCAAGCTGATGTCCGCGGATCCTGCGGCTGTAGATGTCGATGAAACGCAGCTGATTCGAGAGTTGGAAGCAATGGTGACTTGGCGAATGGGCCGAGAGTTCGTCATCGATAGCGACGACGAAGATCATGTTCTCTGGCTCCCTTCAAAGCGCGGCACGATCGGTTGGAGGTTTTGGGATCGCTATCGTCGCTACCTTACGGAAAAGAAGAATCCCCTGGCACCTACGATGGTCAATTCACTGGACGACCTGACCGACAAGGTGTTGGGCAGACTTGAGGACCCCACACGAGAGGGGCCTTGGGACCGGCGCGGCATGATCGTCGGACATGTCCAGTCAGGAAAGACAAGCAACTTCGTCGGGTTGATCTGCAAGGCCGCTGATGCCGGCTACAAGATCATTATTGTCCTTGCGGGCCTTCACGAGAATCTGAGATCCCAAACTCAGATGCGCGTTGATGAGGGTTTTCTTGGTTACAGCGCGGCGGAAG
>JBKJHW010000087.1:0-13947 GCA_046598935.1 Vicinamibacterales bacterium
TTTCGCAGCCGTCAACGAGATCTACGCGACGTACTTCCCGCAGCCGGCCCCGGCGCGGGCGACGATCCAGGCAGCCAGGCTGCCCCGGGACGTCAAGGTCGAGATCGACCTTGTTGCCTATCTGAAATAAGTCAGAAGTAAAAAGGCAGAAGGCAGAAGTTCGAACTTTTGCCTTCTGCCTTCAAACTTTTGCCTTTCCGTACTACCGCGCCGCGCGTTCAACGTCCAACACCCCGTCGATCTTCTTGATCGACTTCATCACCAACTGAAGATGTTTGACGTCGTTGATTTCGACGGTCACGCGGATGAACCCGCGCTGCTCGGAATCCGTCGTGGCTTCGATCTCGCGGATATTGGTCTTCGTGCCGGCGATGCGTGAGCTGACATCGGCCAGGATGCCCTTGCGGTCTTCCACGCGGATTCTCAACCGCACCGAATACGGCGCGGCGCCGACCGGGCCGGTTTCCCAGTCCACGGGGATCTTCCGCTCCGGCGCGTAGAGCAGGTTCACGACGTTCGTGCACGTCGCCGAATGCACGCTCACGCCTTTGCCGCGCGTGATGTAACCCACGATCTTCTCGCCCCTGATCGGATTGCAGCAGCGCGCCAGGAACACCATCACGTCGTCGACGCCGCTGACCTTGATCGTCTTCTCGCCCGTGCCGAGCACGCGCTTCACGACGGTCACGATCGCGCCGTCTTTCGCGGGTTCCTTGAGCGAATCCTGCCCGACGAGCCGGCTCAGCACGGCGCGCGGCTGGACCTTGCCGTAGCCGATGGCGGCATAGAGGTCGTCCGGCTTCGGCGCGCCGTATTCGACGCCGATCCGCGTCAGCGCTTCCGGCGTCACCAGCGACTTGTCGATGCTGAAGCGCCGAACATCTTTTTCGAACAGCTTGCGGCCGAGGTCGATCGAGCGCAGCTTTTCTTCCGTGTGAATGAAGTGTTTGATCTTGTTGCGCGCGCGCGACGTCGTGACGAAATTCAGCCAGTCGCGGCTTGGCCGGTGCCCGGGCTGCGTCACGATCTCGACGATGTCGCCGTTCGAGAGCTTGGCGCGAAGCGGCATCATGCGTCCGTTAATGCGGGCGCCAGTGCACTGGTTCCCGACGTCGGTGTGGATGGTGTACGCGAAATCCACGGGGGTCGCGCCCGCGGGGAGCGAAATGACTTCGCCCTTCGGCGTGAAAATGTAGACGTCCTCCGGGTACAGCTCGATGCGCAGGTTCTGCAGGAACTCGTGCGGATCCTTCACTTCCTGCTGGATCTCGAGCAGCTGCCGCAACCAGGCAAAGTACTGCTCGTCGCGCGCGTCATCCTTGGTTCCAACCGGGGACCCGGCCGGGCCGCCGACGCGGCCTTCCTTGTATTTCCAGTGCGCCGCGATGCCTTCCTCGGCGATCTGGTGCATTGTCTCGGTGCGAATCTGCACCTCGAACGGCACGCCGCGTTCGCTCACGACCGAGGTGTGCAGCGACTGGTAGCCGTTCGGCCGCGACATCGCGATGAAGTCCTTGAACCGCGCGGGGACCGGGGACCACGTCTGGTGAATGATGCCGAGCGCCGCGTAGCACCCCGGGATGTCCTCGGTGATGATGCGAAGCGCGATGAAGTCGTAGACCTGGTCGAGCGTGATCCGCTGGCGCTTCAGCTTCTGATAAATGGAAAACAGACGCTTCGTGCGGCCATCGATGCGCAGCACCCTCACGTGCGCCGCTTCGAGCGTGGTCATGATCTGTTTGCGGAGATCTTCGATGAGGCCGTCGGTCGACGCGCGCTTCTCTTCGACCTGCTGGCGAAGCGCGGCGTAGGCCTGCGGTTCAAGATAGCGGAACGCCAGATCTTCGAGCTCGTTCTTGATCTTGCTCATGCCGAGCCGGTGAGCGATCGGCGCGTAGATCTCGCGGGTCTCCTGAGCGATGCGCAGCCGCCGCTCTTCCGAGAGATGCTCGAGCGTGCGCATGTTATGCAGCCGGTCGGCGAGCTTCACGAGGATGACGCGAATGTCATCCACCATCGCCAGGAGCATCTTGCGAAAACTCTCGGCTTGCCGCTCTTCGCTCGACGAAAACTGCAGCGAGCTCAACTTCGTCACGCCTTCGACAACGTGCGCGACATCTTCGCCGAACAACTCACGTATTCTCTCGATCGTCGTCGGCGTGTCTTCGACGATGTCGTGGAGGAGGCCGGCCGCGACCGCCACAACGTCCAGGCGCATTTCGGCCAGCATGTCGGCGACCTCCAGCGGGTGGACCAGGTAGGGCTCCCCAGACCGGCGGACCTGTCCCTTGTGTTCCAATGCGGAGAACACATAGGCACGGCTCAACAGCTCCGTGTCCGCCTCGGGATTGGCGGCTTTCACTTTTTCAATTAGGTCCTCGAACCGGATCATCGATGGCGGTGTCTAAAATGATAGACTGACACGGCTTTTTGGCACCTCTCCGAAGGGGATTACTCACATGTATTTCCGTAACAACTTTGCTCGCGGCGCTGTCCTTGCTCTCGGCCTGACGGTCGGGCTGGGCGCCACCGCGGGATGCGGCCGCTACTCGATCAGCAATCTCCGCGCCGTCAAGGCCTTCAAGGACGGCAGCGAGGCCTACAAGAAGAGCGACTTTCCCAAGGCCGCCGGGCTCTTCGAGGAGTCGGTCAAATACCTCGGCGACCAGGGCGTCGTTTACTTCTTCCTCGCCAACAGCTACGACCAGCAGTGGAAGCCAACGCGCAAGGGCGAACCGGCCAACGACGCCTTCATGGAAAAGGCCGTCACGAACTACCAGACGGCCATCGACAAGCTCACGGGCGACACCGAGAACGACAAGAAATACCGCCAGTATTCCTACGAATACATGATCGCCGCCTACGGCCCGGAAAAGCTCAACGACTTCGCCAAGGCTGAGCCGATCGCCCTCAAATTGATCCAGCTCAACCCGGACGAGCCCAACAACTACCAGGCGCTCGGGATCATGTACGAAGGCCAAGGACGCTACGACGAGGCCGAGGCGATGTTCAAGAAGGCCGTCGCGGCCAAGCCCGACGCGCCGTCCGTCTACACGGCGATTGCCGGCTACTACAACCGCCACGACAAGTTCGACGAGACCATGGCCGCCCTCGCCGAGCGCACCAAATACGAGCCGAACAACCCCGAGGCGTACCACTACATGGCGACCTTCTACCAGGACAAGATCCAGAAGGACTTCCGCCTCTCGAAGCCCCAGCAGCGCGCGTACGCGCTCAAAGGCATCGCGGCCGAGGACAAGGCCATCGCCCTCAACCCGAACTACGCGGACGCGATGATCTACAAGAACATCCTGCTCATCCAGCAGGCAAACACCGAGCGGGATCCCGCCGTGCAGAAGGCGCTCATGAACGAAGCGTCTGAGCTCCGGGCCAAAGGCATCGCGATCCAGAAGCGGGCGAATTCAGGGAAATAGCCCCGAACGAGCCCGTACAAGCAAGGTCACAGGTGGGAGGTTAGAGGCCCCTCCTGTGCCCGGTGACCTCTCCCCTGGCCTCTTTCCTTGTTCCTCTACCTCTGATCTCTGCCCGTTGCCCTCTGCCCTTCTCAGAGGCGTACAAACAGAACGGGCGCGCTCCGAAGGGAACGCGCCCGAGTATGTCTGGCGAACCGTGGCGGTGCTACCTGCCCTGGTTACGCATGCCTTCGGTGACGATGCCCACCTTGGTGATCCCGGCGCCGGTTGCGGCGTCGATGATCGCGACGATTTCGCCGTAGCGAACCGTCGGCGCGCCGATGATGAAGAGCGTCTTCTCGCGGCGCGTGTCGAAAATGTCCCGGAGGCGGGTTTCGAGGTCGCCAATCGCGAGTTCCTGGTGGTTCACGCTGAGCCGGCGGTCCGCCGTGTACTCGACCACGATCTGGTCTTGGGGCACGTTGGTCGATGGCGCGCTGGACTCGAGCGGAAGGTTGATGTCCTCCCCCTTCTGCGTGAGCGGCAAGGTCGCCATGAAGATGATCAGGAGCACGAGCAGGACGTCAATGAGCGGCGTCACGTTCATGTCGGCCGAGGCTTCGGACGCCGCAACCGTGACGACTCTTTCCGCACCGTGATGCATGTGGCGTGACATGGCTACTGCCCTCCGCCCTTGTTGCCGCCGGCCTTCTCAGTGATGAGCGCGACGCTCTCGATCTGCGCGGATCGGAGCGCGTCCATCATTTTCATGATGCGGCCGTACTCCGCGTCCTTGTCGCCCTTGAGGTAGACGATGGTTTCCTTCTTCCCCTCGAGGGCCGCCTTCACACGACCGACGATGTCCGTCTCGGTCACCGGGAGGCTGTTGACGTACAGCTGTCCCTGCGAGTCGATATTCACGATCGTCTGATCGGACGTGTCCGGCTTGTCGGTCGAGTTATTCGCGACCGGCAGCTGCACGGGCACGCCCTGCTGCAGCATCGGCGCGATCACCATCATGATGATGAGCAACACCAGCATGACGTCGACAAGCGGCGTGACATTGATTTCCGAATTGAGGCCGCCTTTAGCGCCGCCAACATCCATTGACATAAGGAAATCTCCCCAGGTTGTTAGGCGGCCGTCTTCTTGATGAAGAAGTCCACGAGCTCCGACGACGAGTTATCCATCTCGACGTTGAAGTACTCGAGGCGAGTCGTGAAGTAGTTGTAGATCCAGACGGCCGGGATGGCGACGACGAGGCCGAGTGCGGTCTCGATCAGCGCTTCCGAAATACCGGCGGACACGGCGCCGAGGCCGCCCGAACCGGTGGTCGCGATACCCGTGAAGGCCGTGATGATGCCGGCGACCGTGCCGAGCAGTCCGACGAACGGCGCAGTGGCGCCGATGGTCGCAAGCGCCGGGATGCCCTTCTTCAGGTCGTTCGACGTGAGCGCCGTGGCGCGCTGAATGGCGCGGCGGACGGTGTCGACGAGGTCATCGCGGTGGAGCACGCCGCCGGCGTCGGTCTGGAACTGGTATTCCTGCAAGCCGGCGAGCACGACCTTGGCGAGGTGGCTGTACTGGTAGGTCTTCGACTGCGAGACCGCCAACGCGTCCTTCAAACGGCCTTCCTTGAGATGCTTGGCCACCTGCGGAGCGTAAAGCTTGGACTGCTTACGCGCCTGAGAGAACGTGTAGAGGCGCTCGATCGCCACACCAAAGGACCACATCGACATAAAAACCAACACGAACGCGACGCCCTTCGCGATAGCGCCCATCGTGTGCCACATCTCGATCAAGTTCATTGATTCCATTACAGTCTCGCCTCCGAAATCTTACGTTTTGGTCTTACCTGAACTCTTGAAACGTTTGAACTCGTGAACCCTGAACTCTTACTGCAACGTGAAGTTGACCGTGACCGTCATGATGACCGGCACCGGCACGCCGTTGAGCGTCGTCGGCGTGTACCGCCACTGTTTGACGGCGTCGAGCGCCGCCTGGTCGAGCAACGGAATCGACTTCAGCACCTTCACGTCAGCGACCGTGCCGTCCTTGCCGATCGTCGCTTCGAGAATGACGATGCCGGAGACGCGGGCTGACTGAGCGATCGGAGGATAGGTCGGCGCCACGTACTTCACGCGCTCGGGGGCCTTCACGTTGCCGCCAACCCGAACCGGCTCCTGCTTCGGCGGGGGGGGCGGCGCGGGAATACCGCCGACGACACCGCCTGCGACACCACCCGGGACACCGCCGGCGACGCCGCCAACGACACCCACGCCGGCGCCGATGTTGATCGGCGGCGGCTCGGGCCTGATTTCCTTCGGAGCCTCAACCGGGATCGCGTTGGGGTTCGGAATATCGACAATCTTCGGCTGCGGCGCGGATGGAGCCGGGGGGGGCGGCGGTGGCGGCGGCGGGGGCGGCGGCGCCGCCACGAACGCCATCATCGACGGCACGTCCGGCAGCGAGCCGGTCGCAAGCAGCGGAATGACCACGATCAGGAACAGCACGACCAAGTGCGCCAAAATCGATAGCGGCACCGTGTACCACTGCTTCGTTCCCAACTTTACGGTCGGGTCTGAGATCTCTCCAAACATTTCACGCGGCACAGTGCCTCCTGCGAAGGCGGGGATTATCCAGTACAAAAACGAACAGTGTCAATGAACACGCCGTGACACGCCTTGTGAAGTTAGACACCAGCTTCACCGATTCGGCCCGTAATTGCCTACTTTTCCGAGCCAATTCGCATCCCGTAGAACGACCGGTGCACGAAAAACGCCGACACCACGAAAAACACCGCCGACAGCACGTGAATCATGAACGGGCCCTGGTCAGCCGTCAAACTGACGGCCAGTTCAACAGCCAACAAACCGAACAAGGTCGTGAACTTGATGACCGGGTTCATGGCCACCGACGAGGTGTCCTTGAACGGGTCGCCCACGGTGTCGCCGACGACCGTCGCGTCGTGCAGCGGCGTGCCCTTCTTCTTCAGTTCAACTTCGACGACCTTCTTCGCGTTGTCCCAGGCGCCGCCAGCGTTCGCCATGAAGATCGCCTGGTAGAGACCGAACAGCGCGATCGAGATCAGGTAGCCGATGAAAAAGAATGGCTCATAGAACGCGAACGACAGTGTGCCGAAAAACACAGCCAGGAAGATATTGAACATGCCCTTCTGCGCGTACTGCGTGCAGATATCGACGACCCTTTTCGAGTCCTCGACCGAGGCCTTGGTCACCCCCTCGAGCTTGATGTTCTTCTTGATGAACTCAACCGCGCGGTACGCGCCGGTCGTCACCGCCTGGATCGACGCGCCGGTGAACCAGTAGATCATCGCGCCGCCGGCGATCAGGCCCAGCAGAAACGGCGGATGCAGGATTGACAGCTTCTCGAGATCGACCGTGAGGCCGTTTGTGAGCAACACGATGATCGAGAAGATCATCGTCGTCGCGCCGACCACCGCCGTACCGATGAGGACCGGCTTGGCCGTCGCCTTGAACGTGTTGCCCGCGCCGTCGTTCTCTTCGAGGTTGTGCTTGGCTTTCTCGAAATTCACGTCGAAGCCAAAGTTTTTCTTGAGATCTTCCCTGATGCCGGGGATCGACTCGATCGTCGAGAGCTCGAATACCGACTGCGCGTTGTCGGTGACCGGGCCGTAGGAGTCCACGGCGATCGTGACCGGGCCCATGCCGAGGAAGCCGAACGCGACCAGACCGAACGCGAACACGGCCGGCGCGATCATCAGCGGAATCTCGGTGCCGGCAATGTTGTTACCAAGACCCATCATCGACAGGTAGTAGGCGATGCCCATGAGGCCCATGATCACCATGCCGAGCCAGTAGGCCGAGAAATTACCGGCGACGAGACCCGAAAGGATGTTGAGCGACGGGCCGCCCTCTTCCGACGAAGTGACGACTTCCTTCACGTGCGCAGATTCGGTCGACGTGAACACCTTGACGAGCTCCGGGATGATCGCGCCGGCCAGCGTGCCGCAGGTGATGACGGTCGAGAGCTTCCACCAGAGCGTCGGATCGCCGCCGAGGTTCGGAATCAACAGGTACGACGCGATGTAGGTCAACGCGACCGACACGATCGACGTGAGCCAGACGAGGCGCGTGAGCGGCGTTTCGTAGTTCATCTTGTCAACGTGCTCGTACTGCGCCTTGGCCATCGCTTCGTTCACGAAGTAGGACAGGCCCGAGGCGACGACCATCACGATACGCATCATGAAGATCCAGACCAGCAGCTGCACCTGGATCGCCGAATCGGCCACCGCCAGGAGGATGAACGAGATCAGCGCGACGCCGGTCACGCCGTAAGTTTCGAAGCCGTCGGCCGACGGGCCGACCGAGTCGCCTGCGTTGTCGCCGACGCAGTCAGCGATGACGCCGGGGTTACGCGCATCGTCTTCCTTGATCTTGAAGACGATCTTCATCAGGTCGGAGCCGATGTCGGCGATCTTCGTGAAGATGCCGCCGGCGATACGGAGCACCGACGCGCCGAGCGACTCGCCGATGGCGAAGCCGATGAAGCACGCGCCGGCGTAGTCGCCCGGCACGAAGAGCAGGATGACGAGCATGAGGATCAGCTCGACCGAGATCAGCATCATGCCGATCGACATGCCGGCCTTGAGCGGAATCGCGTAGCACGGGAACGGCTTGCCCTTGAGCGCCGCAAACGCGGTGCGCGAGTTGGCGAAGGTGTTGACACGGATGCCGAACCAGGCGACGCCGTAGCTGCCGGCGATGCCCACGAGACTGAAGCCCAGGACAATCGCGACTTTCAGGACCGTCATGTGCTGCAGATACCCGAAGTAGACGGCGATGATCGTGCCGATGAACACCTCAAGGATCAGCAGGAAGCGGCCCTGGCGCACGAGATAGGTTTTGCAGGTCTCGTAGATCAGCTCGGAGATCTCGAGCATCGACGAATGGACCGGCGCCGCTTTGAGCTGCGCGTACATCATCATGCCGAACAGCAGCCCGAGCGCCGAGACGACGAGGCCCGAGTACAGCAGCGTATGGCCGTCCACGCCGAGGAACGACTGAGTGCTGAGGTCCGGCAGGACCAGATTGGCTTCGCCACCGCGATGCACCGGCGCCGCCTGAGCCGTCTCCTGCGTCACCGCCGACAGCGCCACCGGTGCCGCCATCCACACCGCGGCCGTCATTACCACCAGTACCGCCGCCATCACCATCTGCTTACCGCGAAATCCTGACGCCATCGATCTATTGCTCCTAAATAAAAGGTCGGTCCGGGCACTGCAGGGAGCGACCCCCTGTGTGCCGACGCTTGTGAATCTTAGCCGCGATCGTGCCCGCTTCGTACGCTGCTTTGTAGCTTGCTTCCCACCCTGGGGGGCAACGCCATGCCGCCCGTCAGGAAAATTCGTATGCCCTGCTCCACCGTGAGGTCCGGAAATGTCAGCTGATCCTGCCGGCAGATCATGATGTCGCCCAAATACAGATGGTTGGTCGGCACGTAAACCGCCGCCATCGCGCTGCCGTCATTCAGGTCGAACTCCTTCGTCAGAAACCCCAACACCATGCCCCGCGCCGGATCCTGCGCGAGCACCACGTGCCTGAACCCGTACTCGTTGTCCGGTGAAAACGCGGCCAGCAGCTGCTTCACCGGGCCGTACACCGTGCTGAAAAACGGCACGTGCATCAAAAGCTCCTCGCCTTTGGCGAGCAGACGCCGGCCCATGATGTTGCGGGCCACGGCGCCCACCAGCAGCATCACCACCACGCCCGCCGCGATGCCGAGGCCCGGAACATGAGCGCCGAACAGCCGGACCGACAGCCCGTGCGTGAGGCCGTCGATCAGCCTGAACGTCCAGACCAGCGCGATCAGACTGACGGCGAGCGGCACCGTCACAAAAAACCCGGTCACGAGCGTTCGGCGAAGCCACGGCAACATATCGGCGTCCTACCGCGTGAACACGGCCGCCAGGATCGCCGCACCCGCGGCAATCCGGTACCACGCGAACACGCCAAACCCTGATCGTCCCACAAACCGGAGGAATGGCTTCACAACGACAAGCGCTGCCAGAAACGCCATCACAAAGCCGACGGCGATCTCCAACCCCAGCCCGGAGCCGAGCTCGTGCCGGACCTTCCAGATCTCGTGCACGAACGCTCCGGCCATCGTCGGCATCGCGAGGAAAAACGAAAACTCCGCGGCCGCGGCGCGATCGAGCCCCAGCATCATGCCGCCGACGATCGTCGAGCCCGACCGGGAAACGCCCGGCACCAGCGCGAGCGCCTGGAACCACCCGATCGCGAACGCGCGCGGCACGGGGGTGAGCGACGCGTCGTGCACGGCCGGCGCCGGCCGGAACCGCTCGACCAGCAGCATCACAATGCCGCCGACGATAAAGGACACGGCGATGACCGTCGCACTCTCATACAGCACACGCTTCACGAAGCCGGAGAACAGGATGCCGGCAATCAACGCCGGGATGAACGCGACGAGAATCATCCACGCGAAACGCTGCTCTGCCCGGCTCGATGTCATGCCCGCGGCCATCTGGAACAGCCGGCGGCGATACATCCACATCACGGCCAGGATCGACCCGAGCTGAATGGTCGTGTTGAAGACGGCGCCGGGATCGTCGAACTCCAGGAGCTTGCTCGCAAGCACGAGGTGCGCCGTGGACGAGATCGGCAGAAACTCCGTCAGCCCTTGGAGTACCCCAAGAATTGCGGCCTTCAGTAATGGCATCAATCCGGCGTTCGGCCTAGACTCGTCCGCGCTTCGAAGCCGGACCGGCTGGTGCCGCGCGTTGGCTCAGGATGATTGCGATCGCCGCGGCGATAAACACCGTGGAGTACGTGCCCGTGATAATGCCGACGAGCATCGTGAACGCAAACGAGCGCAGCACTTCGCCACCGAACAGAAACAGCGCAAGCACCGCGAGGAACGTCGTGCCGGCCGTGATGACCGTGCGGCCAAGTGTCTCGTTGACGGCCTTGTTCACGATCACGTCCATCGGCTCTTTCCGCATCGTCCGCATGTCTTCACGGACGCGGTCGAACACGACGATCGTGTCGTTCACCGAATAGCCGGCGATCGTCAGGATCGCGGCGATGACGTTGAGCGACAAGTCGTAGCCGAACGCCCACAGCGCCACGAGCGTGACCAGGATGTCGTGGAAGGTCGCGACGATGGCGCCGAGGGCGAACGAGAACCGGAACCGGAAGGTGATGTAGATCAGGATGCCGGCCAGCGCCGTGAGCGTCGCCCAGATGCCCTTGCTCTGGAGATCCGCGCCGATCTGCGGGCCGACGATCTGCTTGTCGATGATCACCGGCTGGAGGTTGGCGGCGGTGAGCGCCGCTTCGACCTTCCGCGCGCCTTCCTCGAGGTTCGCGCCGCTCTCGACGATGTTCTGCTCGAGCGGCAGACGAATCATGATCTGGTTCTTGCCGGCTTCCTTGCCGTACTTCTGAACGATCTTGTTTTTCGCGACCGGGTCGAGGGCTGCGCGCACGCTCTCGACCTCGACCTGCGCCGGGAACTCGGCAACGACGACCGTGCCCCCTGTGAAGTCGATGCCGAGCGGCATGCCGCCCGTGGAATAGATCCCGACGAGGCCGCCGACGATGACGATCGTCGACAGGACGAGCGCGTGCCAGCGCCACTTGATGAAGTTGAAGTTGGTCTTGTGAAAGATGCGCATGATCGTTCTTGGGCTTTCTAAAGTTAGATGCTCAGCTTCGCGGACGCAGCCGGCTTCCTCGAGAGGATCAGCTCGAAGAGCGTGCGCGACACGAACACGGCAGTGAAGACGTTCGCAATGAGACCGAAGAACAGGGTGGTGGCAAAGCCGCGGATCGGGCCCGTGCCGAACTGGAAGAGGAACGCCGCCGAGATGAGCGACGACACGTGCGTGTCGACAATCGTGATGAACACGCGGTCGAAGCCCGCAGCGACGGCGTGGCGGGCGCCCTTGCCGTTGTCGAGCTCTTCACGAATACGTTCGAAGATCAGCACGTTCGAGTCGACGCCCATGCCGATCGTCAGAACGAAGCCGGCGATGCCGGGCAGCGTCATGACGGCGCCGAGATACGCCATGAACCCCATCAGGATGATCAGGTTGAGCGCGATCGAGACGAGCGCGTTCACGCCCGAGAGCTTGTAGTAGACGAACATGAAGATTGTGACGAACGCCAAGCCCATGAGCGCCGAGTAGACGCCGGCGCGAACCGAATCTTCGCCGAGACTCGCGCCGACCTCGCGCTGGTCGAGAATGTCGAGGCTCGCCGGCAGCGCGCCCGATCGCAGCACGAGCGAAAGGTCGTTGGCCTCCTGCTGAGTAAAGCTGCCCGTGATGCGCGCGTCCGAACCCGTGATCGCGCCTTCGATGCGCGGCGTCGAGACGACGCGGCCGTCGAGAACGATCGCGAGAATCTTGCCGATGTTCTGCGTCGTGACGCGGCTGAACTTCGCGACGCCTTCGTTGTTGAGCACGAAGCGGACCGCCGGCGCGTTGTACTCGTCGAGCGTCGCGCTCGCCGTGCGCAGATCGCGGCCTGTGACGGCCGAAACCTTCCTCAGGAGGAAGAATTCGTTAGGCGCCACGGTTCCGGGCGCCGGCTTCGAGGTTGAACCCTGGTACACCTGCATTTCAGACGGCACCTGCCCGCCGTAGGCGGAGAGCAGCGACGCCTGGTCGGACGCCGGTCCGGCTTCGAGCATCTTCCACTCGAGCAGCGCCGTGCGGCGGAGGAGCTCCTTGGCGCGCGCCAGATCCGTCAAGCCCGGCAGCTGGACGATGATCTGATCGCCCTTCGTGCCGTACGGCGCAACCACCGGCTCGGAGACGCCGAACTCGTTGACGCGACGATCGATCGTCTGCACCGACATCTCGACCGCCTGCTGGCGGCGGAGCTTCTCGATGTTCGGCTTCATCGTCAGCGTGTAGCTGCCGCCGGCGTTACTTTCGCGGTTGAAGGAGTCGATGAACTGCGCGTCAGCGATCTGCCGGAACTGCTGATCCTTGTCGCTCGGCACGCCGTCGATCGCAAACGACGTCAGGCTCAGCACCCGAACGCCGCCGACGATGATCCCCTGCTGCTTGAGCGCTTCCTTGATCTGCTCGCTGCTCGTCTCGGTTTCAACGCGCAGCGCATCGTCGGTCTTGACCTGCAGGATCAGCTGAAGGCCGCCCTTGAGGTCGAGGCCCAGAAGGATCTTCTTCTGGGGCGGATAAAACGCGGCGATCGCAATTGCTGTTACCGCCAGGATGGTCAGGAACTTCCAACGCAGGTTCTTGTACATGACTTAGGAGTTGTTCGAATCGCTGCCGACGGGGACGAGGGGTTCCTCGCCCTGTAATCCGCCCACGGCAGCGCGGGCGACTTCAATGACGACACGATCGGCGATCTGCACTTTCACCGTCTTGTCGCTGAGCTTGGTGAGCTGACCGTAGATACCGCTCGTCATGACTACGCGGTCCCCCACTTTCAGAGCTGATTGGAAATCCTGGACGGCCTTCTGACGCTTGCGCATCGGCCTGAGGACCAGGAAATAGAAGATCCCCAGCATTGCGGCGAAGGGGAGCATGTTGACGAGGAGCTGTTGATTTCCCATGGTTTGGTCTAAATCCGTCTGACGGACTGCCTATTGTGCCCTGCCGGAGGCACGGCGCACAAACTCTTCCCTGAAGGATTGGAATGTGCCGAGCTCGATGGCCTCGCGGACCCGCCGCATGGTGTCCAGGTAAAAGTGCAGGTTATGCAGGGAGTTGAGGGTGGCCGAGGCGATCTCGTTCGACATGAAAAGGTGGCGAAGGTAGGCCCGGCTATGGTTCCGGCATGTATAACAGGTGCATTCGGGGTCCGGCGGGGCTAAATCCTCTGCAAAACGGGCGTTCTTGATCACGATGACCCCATCCTTAGTAAATAGCTGACCGTTGCGGGCGTTCCGGGTGGGCAGGACGCAGTCGAACATATCGATGCCCCGGGCCACGGACTCGACCAGATCGATGGGCATTCCCGTGCCCATCAGGTAACGGGGCCGGTCTTCGGGCAGCTGGACCGCGGTGTGGGCGACCACGTCGTACATGGTGTCGACCGGCTCGCCAACGGAAAGCCCGCCGATCGCATAGGCGTCGAAGCCGACGGCGAGCGTGCCTTTGACACTGTGATCGCGCATCGCGAGATGCGTGCCGCCCTGGACGATCCCGAATTGAAGCTGCCCGGGCGTTGACCGTTCGATGTCGGTGACGACGCCGTCGCGAATCGCGGCGAAGCGATCGCGACCTCGCTGCGCCCATCGCAAAGTGCGATCGACGGCCGCGCGAATGGACGTCTCATCGCCCGGCCACGGCGGACATTCGTCGAACATCATCGCGATGTCGGATCCCAGCCGCGTTTGAATGTCGACCGCCGACTCCGGCGTCAGATGATGCTCGCTGCCGTCAAGATGCGAACGGAACACCGCGCCGGCTTCGGAAATTTTCCGGCGATCGGCCAGGCTGAACACTTGATAGCCGCCGGAGTCCGTGAGGATCGGATGCGGCCAACCCATG
>JBKJHW010000018.1:0-5465 GCA_046598935.1 Vicinamibacterales bacterium
CGACGCAGCCTTCCCCATTCGCAACGTTCGTAGCGACGTTTCAGGCGAGGGGCGGTGTCACCCCTATTGTGCGTGACGGCTTGGTCCACACCTACCGAATCCATCTTGATTGGGGGAGCCAGCGAACCGGCCCATGGCGGCGGGTCGGGCTCTTCTTCCAAGCGCCCGAGCCTGGCAGCGTCGACATTTTATCCGTTCGCGTCGTCCCGGCAACGCGCGAGCCACTCACCGAGACGATTCTCGAACCGCCGCAGTTGACGTCCGACTTCGCGCTCTTTCGAAAGGCGCTCGAAGAGGCGCACGCCGGACTCTATCGGTGGACAACAAAGCGGGAAATGGATGCCGAATTCGCCATGGCGCGAGCCAAGCTCGATCAGCCCATGACGATCCTTCAGTTCCGCAATGTTCTGATGCGGGTTGTCGCCGCGTTCAAATGCGGACACACCCTGTTTACAAATTACCAGGGCAGCGAGATCGACGCGGTGCTCAATTCGGCGAAGCAGTTTCCGCTTGCGCTCAAGTTCGAGCCAACGCGCGCCCTCGTGGTGCTCAATCAGGGCCTTGATGAGCGGGTGAAGCCGGGTATGGAAGTGATGGCCATCAACGGAGAGCCGCTACCGTCGATTCTGCGGAGAATTCTTCCGCATATCCCTCATGACGGCGACATTCGAACGAATCGGATGTACGTCTTAGGAGTCGCAAACTTCCATCGGTTGCGGAATCCAGGCAGCACGGGCTTCAGCGAATCGTACCGCTTGTATATTGGGAATCCCACAAGCTTTACGACCACGCTTCGAGACTCGCGAACGCGCAAGACGTTCGTCGTGGACCTCGACGGTGTTACGAACGCAGAGGCGGCAACCAACGCGGGAAAGAACCCTGTAAACCGCGGCGTCCTTGCCGGGATCAGACAGCTTCAAAGCCTCGGCGAGAAGCTGTCGATCCGGTATTTCGACAGTGAGAACATCGCCCTGCTGCGGATTCCTGGTTTCGGGGACTTCGGCGACTTCCTCGCGAAATCATTTGCGGAACTGAAGAGCAAGGAAACGAAGAACCTCATCATCGACCTCCGCGGGAATAGCGGTGGTCGCGACGCGTCCGTTCCGCTCCTGTTTTCCTATTTGGCCAGGAAGGAGTTCCGTATTTACGAGCGGATCCACATGACCACCTACCAGCCGAGCTTCAAGCAGTACACGGACCGTGAGTTCACTCCCGCGACTAATTTTCCAGAGTTCAGCCCAGCCTTTGGTCTTCTGAAGCCCGATCCCGATGGCGGTTGGCTCCTCACTGAGAAGAAGCCGGGCAACCGCCTCGACAGCCCCGCCGAGAATCGCTTTGATGGAGCCGTGTACGTGCTTATGGACGGCGGCAGTTTCTCTGCGGCCGCCGACTTCGTCGCGACGGCGGCCTTCCACAAGCGCGCGACATTCATCGGCGAGGAGGCCGGGGGGACTGCCGAAGGGAACAACAGCGGCGTAGCAATCGGCCTGACGCTCCCTGAGTCACAACTCCATATCGGGATTCCGACGTACAAGTACTTCAACGCAGTCGACGGCTTCAGCCGCGGTCGTGGCGCCATGCCGACGTATGCAGTCATGCAGACAATCGACGACCTCGCAAAAGGCCGCGATACGGCCCTCGAATTCACGCGTGAGCTCATCCGCACCGGGAAGGCACCGAACACCGTGAAAAACAAATGAGATTCCCGCTACGCCGACGCGTCGCTCACTCGGACGAGCCGGCCGCGAGTCGCGTAGTCGAGGATCTGGCGATCGCGCGTGACCAGAGGCACGTCGTACGCGCGCGCGCTCGCAACGAGCATGCGATCGATCGGGTCGGCAAGCGCCGACGAGGGAATGACGCCGGCGTCGATCGCGATGTCCACGTCGATGCCGATCACGCGCAAGCCGCCTCGGAAGACAGAATCACGGATCCATTTCTCGGCGGATTGATTCAGGCGAAGCCGGCCCGCCGTGGCGAGCGCGGTGATTTCAAACACCGACGCGGTTGTCACGAGGAGCGTGCTGGCCGCGGCGGCGCGCGCGATCACGCGGCGCGTCTTCGGCCCGAGTTTTCCACTTTCGTCGGCTGCCGCCCAGATCCACGCGTGCGTATCGAGCAACATCGCGTCAGTCGGCGTCGCTGCCGGGGGCGTTCACGTCCCATGCGCCAGGCACGGGCTCGAACGGCGCGTCGTACCCGAGCACCGAGCCCTTCATCGATCCGATGAACGCTGCCGGCGTTTCCCGCTCGACAGGCACCAGCCGGGCGACCGGCCGTCCATGCCGCGTGACGACGTATTCGGCCCGCGCTTCCCGGCCTGCCGGAAGGACTAGCCCGCCGCTTCACCTATAATCCAGTGCCCCGTTGAGCCTCGCCCCCGGCACTCGCCTCGGTCCCTACGAAATCGTCGCGCCCATCGGCGCCGGCGGCATGGGCGAGGTCTACAAGGCGACCGACACTCGACTGAACCGGACCGTCGCGATCAAGGCGCTGCATGCGATGTTCGCGGGCGATCCCGAGCGCGTCGCGCGGTTCGAGCGTGAGGCGCATCTGCTCGCGTCGCTCAACGCGCCGAACATCGCGGCGATTTACGGCATCGAAGCCGTGAACAGTGAGAAGTACCTCGTCCTTGAGTTTGTCGATGGCCGCACGCTCGCCGACGTGATGCGCGACGGCGCGCTGCCGGTGTCCGAGGCGGTCTCGCTCGCCAAACAAATCGCTGACGCGCTCGTGGCCGCGCACGATCGCGGCATCATCCATCGCGATCTCAAGCCGGGCAACGTGATGCTCACAGGCGAGGGCGTGATCAAAGTCCTCGACTTCGGTCTGGGTAAATCGCTCGACAACGAGCCCGCCTCAGAGACCGCGAATTCGCCGACGATGACGATGGCGGCGACGCGGATGGGCGTCATTCTCGGCACCGCCGGCTACATGAGTCCGGAGCAGGCGAAAGGGCGCGCAGCCGACAAGCGCAGCGACGTGTGGGCATTTGGCTGCGTGCTGTTCGAAATGTTGGCGGGCAAGCGCGCGTTCGAAGGCGAAGACATCACCGAAACGCTCGCGGCGATCGTCCGCGGCGAACCGGATTGGGCGGCGCTGCCGGCGGGTGTGCCCGCGCCCGTGCGTGAACTCGTGGAACGCTGCCTGATCAAGAATCGCAACGAGCGGCTCGCGGATATGTCGATCGTGCGGTATCTCCTGAGTGATCGAACAATCAGCGGCTCGATGATGGCGCCCGCGTCGTCAGTGACCCTGCCGGCCTCGCATCGATCACCGGCGCTCACCTGGCCGGTCGTGGCCGCACTCGTCGCGATCTCGATTCTCGGCACTGCGGGCGTGATGCACGTGATGAAGCCCGCGGTCGTGGGATCGTCCGACGGCGCCGTGACGCGCCTGAGTCTTCCACTGCCGGAGGGCGATCAGCTCGCGTTCGCCAATCTGGCGCCGGTGACGATTTCTCCCAACGGATCGACCATCGTCTACGCGGCGATCCGCGGCGAGACGTCGATGTTGTTTTCCCGGGCGTTGTCGGAGTCCGAACCCCGGGCGATTGTCGGCACCGAAGGGGCCAGGAGCCCGTTCTTCGCGCCCGACAGCCGTTGGATCGGGTTTTTCGCGCAGGGCAAATTGAAGAAAGTGACGGTTGATGGCGGCGCGCTGAAAATCGTGGCCGACGCCGTTGATGGGCGCGGCGGCTCGTGGGGGACGAATGGCCTGATCTATTTCTCGCCGCTGAACACGTCGCCCGTGCTCAGCGTGCCGGCCGATGGTGGCGCCGTCACCCCGGTGACCTCGTTGGACCGGGCGCGCGGTGAGATCAGCCATGTGTGGCCGCAGGTCACAACCGACGGCACGACACTGCTGTTCACCGCACGGCACGGACCCGGCAACGACGAGCGGCAGATCGCGGCGGTGAATCTCGCTTCAGGTGAGCGGCGTGACCTGATGCAAGGCGGCAACAGCCCGCGATTCTCAAACGGACACCTCCTGTTCGGACGTCTTGACACCCTGTATACCGCGCCGTGGTCGACGTCACAGCGGGACCTGGCGGGAGCCGTGCCCGTCGCCTATCCGGAACACCCGCGGTCGGAGAACGAAGCGGCGTCCGCCTACGCGATCGCGGACAACGGGACACTGGTGTATCTCGCAGGCGGACTCCTACGCTTGAAGAATCGGATTGTGTGGATCGACCGCGCGGGCAGAACCTCCGGATTGCCGCTGACGGAGCGTGAGTACGAAAGCGTCGCGATTTCTCCGGATGGGCGGCAGGCGGTGGTGCAAGTGCTCGAAGGCACCGTCGGCCAATGGATGCTCGATCTCGAGCGTCAGACGATGACCCCGCTTCTTGTTTCCGGCGGCAGCCGGCAGGCGCCGGTGTGGACGGCCGACGGCAAACGCATCATCTATCGATATACAAAAGATGGCTTCCGCAACCTGTACTCGCACGCCGCGGACGGCTCCGGATCCGAAGAACGGCTGACGACGAAGGCCGGTGTGGTGCACACGCCGATGTCCGTCTCGGCGGACGGCAAATGGCTCGTGTTCAGTGAAACCGGGACTTCAATATGGGTGATGCCTCTCGATCCGGCCGCCGGTCGGACGCCGCGACGGTTCCTGCCCGACGACGAAGGAGGTTCGAACGGACAGCTGTCGCCCGATGACCGCTGGATGGCGTATTCGTCTGCCGTATCGGGACGGGAAGAAGTCTATGTCCGCCCGTTTCCTGGCCCCGGTGCGCGCCGGTCCGTGTCGGTCGCCGGCGGTGAACTGCCGCGGTGGTCGCGAGACGGCCGCGAGCTGTTCTTCACGTCGTCGAACCAGAAAGCGTACTCAGTGGCCGTTGGCCCGGGCGGAACATTCTCGGCGCCGCGCCTGCTCTTTGAGGGCCGCTTTAAGGCGTCGTCCAACACGAACACGAATTACGACGTCATGCGCGACGGCCGATTCCTGTTCATCGAGCAGTCCGGCGCGCAGAACTCAATCAGGCAGATCGAGGTGGTGCTCAACTGGTTCAGTCAGTTGCGGCCGGGCGCGAAGTAGGCGCCTCCGCGCTAGTCGGATGCCGGGTTCACGCGGGGCGAAGGTTTGACTCTCGCGGCCTTCCCCTATAATCACGGCACCTTCTTGGCCTTGCTCCCAGGCACCCGCCTCGGTCCCTACGAAATCATCGCGCCCATCGGCGCCGGCGGCATGGGCGAGGTGTATCGCGCGAAAGACACAAAGCTCAACCGCGACGTCGCGATCAAGGTGCTGCCGGAATCATTCGCGCTTGATGCCGACCGCGTTGCGCGGTTCACGCGCGAAGCGCAGGTGCTCGCGTCGCTGAATCATCCCAACATCGCCGCGATCTACGCAGTGGAAACGACATCGGGTGTCGTTTTGCCTGGCACAAGACTCGCGCCAGGCGAAACGACACCCGATGTCGTTTCCACGGCGCTCGTGATGGAACTGGTCGAGGGCGA
>JBKJHW010000061.1:0-20585 GCA_046598935.1 Vicinamibacterales bacterium
CTTGTCCGTCGTCACATCCCACGTCGTCGTTGCCGCCTGGCGGAACAGCTCGCGCGGCTGGCCCGCACTGAACGTCGATGACGTCGTCACGTCGACCGCCATCAGTTTCGATTGCGGGACGCTCGCCCAGTAGAGCAGTTCCTTGCCGTCGCGCGACCAGCGCACGCTGGTGGCGCCGTCAAGAGACACGAGTTTCTTCGCGCCCGGACCCGGATACGGCAGCACGTAGACTTCGCTGGTGCCCGACTCGTTCGAGATATAGGCGACCCAGTGCCCGTCGGGCGACACCTGCGCGCCGGACTCGTTGCCGATGGCTTCGTGCAACGGCTGGGGCTTGCCCGTGCCATCCGTCGTGATCGGGACCTGATAGTTCTGCACGCCCGTTGAGCCGTTGGCGCTGACGTAGAGCAGTGTCTTGCCGTCAGGCGTGACTGAGGTGGGCTCGCTTCCGCTCTCGGTCGCGAGTACCAAACTCGGCTTTCGGCTGGCGTCGGCCGGCACCTGGTAGAGGCCGAACTTATTCGCGGCGCGGCCGCTGAAGAACACGCGCTTGCTGTCGGCGCTCCAGACGGGGAAATCGTTGTTGTCGCTCGATGCGCCAAATGAGAGTCGCTGCAGGGTGCCGCGCTGGACGTCGAACGTCCAGATGTCTCGCACACCCCTGGCGTCGGTGATGCCGTTGGCCACCATCTTGCCGTCGGGCGACAACCGGCCCGTGCCCCACTGTTGTTGCGACTGGCCCGGCAGCGGTCTGGAGACACCAGATCGGTCGGCCCACGCCAAGGTCGTGCCTTGCGCCCCCTCCTCGCCGAAATACGCGAGCAGCCCGCCCCGCGACACGGCGTAGTCCGCCGTCCCGGCCGGGCCCAGAATCGATACGTTCTCGACGACGGGCACTTCGCTGCCGGTAATTTCCATCCGTGCTACGTCGAATGGCGTGGCGAACAGCGTGCGATCCCTGAGGAACGCGAGATGCCCGCTCAACAAAAACTTTCCGTTGTCGCCGCCGCGCACGAGGATGCGATGCCCGGGCTTGGCGAGATCGGTCACGGCGAATTCCTTGCCCTCCGCGCTGCTGACCGTGAAGAGGATCTGCTTGCCGCCCGGCAGGAACTGCGGCCGCGAGTGCGACGTTTCGCCTTTGGCCTTGTCAACGGTCGTGATCGCTTCTGGCGCGCCGCCGTCACCGGACACGCGCATGATGCCGTTGGCGCCGCGGAAGATGATCGTGTTGTCGGCGCTCCAGTCGCTGCCAGACGCGAAGCTGCCGTCGCACAACTTCGTCGCGGTGCCGCCCGTGATCGGGATCTTCTTGATCGCATTTCCGGAGAAATCGCTGAACGCGATCCATTGGCCATCGGGCGAGAACAGCGGGAACGCGCCATTTTCCGTTCCGGGAATGACCTTGCCGCTGAATTGGTCGGCCATTCTGAGCAGGATGCCGCCGGTCGACTGGATACCGCTGGCAGATGAGTACGCGAGCCGCGTGCCGTCCTTGGAGACGTCGACGAAGATCCCCAATTCTTTCATCGGCGTCGAGGCGCGGACCACGAGTGCCGTCGCCGGTTCGACCGCGCGCATCTCTGACCAAGCGATCGCGCCGCCGGCGATGAGGGCGGCGGCGATCCAGGGCATCGCGCGCGAAAATCCGGACGCTCTCGCCGCCGGCGCCGCGACAATGACGGGCGCCATGGCCGGTTCTTCCGGCGCGTCCATCTCGCTCCACACATCGCCGATGTCGCGCAGGCGCTTCTTCGGTTCGCGTTCGAGACAGCGCTCCAGCACGCGGCGCGTTTTTCTCGGCGTGGTGGCGGGCAGGATCTTCCAGTCGATTTCCTGGCGCAGCACCGCCGCGAGCACGTCCGACACATCGTCGCCCTTGAACGCGCGGTCGCCGGCCAGCATCTCGAAGAGCACGACGCCGAACGCCCAGATGTCCGCGCGCCGATCGACCGCGCGCCCCTTGGCCTGCTCGGGCGCCATGTACGCCGCGGTGCCGAGGATCGTGCCGAGTTGGGTCGAACGCGCCGTCAGCGTCGGCGAATTCATGACGTCCGCGCTCGATCCGCCCATCGGGTCGAGCGCTTTTGCCAGACCGAAATCCAGCACTTTCACCGTGCCGTCGTCTTTGACCTTGATGTTCGCGGGCTTGAGGTCGCGATGGATGATGCCTTGCTCATGTGCGGCTTCGAGTGCGAACGCGATCTGTCGCGCGATGGCGATGGCCTCGTCGTGCGGAATCGGGCCCGCTGCGATGCGATCAGCGAGCGTCGGACCTTCAACCAGTTCCATGACGAGCGCATGCGTCGCGCCGCTGTCTTCGAATCCGTAAATCTGCGCGATGTTCGGGTGATTGAGCGCGGCGAGCACCTGCGCTTCGCGCCGGAACCGCGCGAGGCGCTCGGGATCACCGGCAAACGACTCCGGGAGCACCTTCAGCGCGACGTCCCGCCCGAGCTTCGAGTCCTTCGCCCGGTAGACTTCCCCCATGCCGCCGACGCCGACCGAGGCGCCAACCTCGTACTGACCGATCCTAGTGCCGCTCGACAGACCCATCGGCGCGGACTATATCGCGTTGAGGTCAGAAACGACCGTAGAACACCATAACTACTCGGACATACAATGGCCCCTCTAAAAGAAGAGAGGGGTCATTGTTCCGATGTCTGAACCCAAGCTGACAGCAAAGACCCGTCGAGAGTTCATCGCCACCGGATCGATCGCCGCCGCGGCGTTCATGATCGTGCCGCGGCATGTGCTCGGCAAAGGTCAGACGCCACCGAGTGATCTCGTCAACATCGCCGTTGTCGGCATCAACGGCATGGGCGCCGCCAACGCGCAGGCCGTGATGAGCCAGAACATCGTCGCCGTCTGCGACGTCGACGACGCTTTGGTTGATACCAGAATTGACGCGTGGCGCAATTCCCTGAAACCGCCGGCACCGCGCCCGGCTCGTCCGGCCACCGCCGCGCCGCGGCCGCAGGGCGCGCCGGCGCAGACACTCGACTTCAACAATTGGGGCCCATCGAAACTGCAACAGTCCGCCGACGCGAAGTGGGGCCCGCTGCGCACCGCCGACGGCGTGAAGCGGTTCGTCGACGAGCAGCTGCCGCGCCTGAAGCGCCATCACGACTATCGCGAGATGCTCGCGACGCAAAAAGACATCGACGCGCTGATCATCGCCACGCCCGATCACATGCACGCGCCCATTGCATCGGCCGCGATGGCCGCCGGCAAGCACGTCTACGTGCAGAAGCCGATGTGCTGGTCGGTCGCCGAGGCGCGGCACCTTGCGACGATGGCCGCCGCGCGTCCGGATCTCGTGACGCAAATGGGCAATCAGGGCCATTCGAACGACGAGGCGCGCCGGGGACAGGACTACCTCGCCGCCGGCGTCATCGGCGAGATCAAGGAAGTGCACGTCTGGACCAACCGGCCGCTCGCGTTCTGGCCGCAAGGCGTGCCGCGGCCGGCGAAATTCGCCGGCGACTGGAAGAAGCTCGGGTGGGACCACAACGCCGTGATGCGCCGGTTGTCGGATTCGTTCACGAAGAAGACGAAATCAAATGTGCCGAAGGGCCTCCACTGGGATCTCTTCCTCGGCGCGGCGCCGGCCGTGGACTACCACCCGCTCTATCACCCGTTCAACTGGCGCGGCTGGGTCGATTGGGGCCAGGGCGCGCTCGGCGACATGGGCGCGCATCTGGTCGATCACCCTGTGTGGGGGTTGAAGCTCGGCCATCCGACGTCGATCGAAACGGTCTCGACGCCGTTCAACGGCCTGAGCTATCCGACGGCGACGACCACGCGCTACGAATTCCCCGCGCGAGAGGGCATGCCGCCCGTGAGCATGACGTGGTACGACGGCGGCTTCATGCCGCCGCGTCCGTTCGAGATGGGCGACGTGAAGCTCGAAACCGGCGGCGTCCTCTACATCGGCAGCAAAGGCAAGATGCTGCAGGACAACACGGGCACGAGGCCGCGCCTCCTGCCGGTTGACCTGCACAACGACACCGGCGCTCCGGTCGAGCAGATGCCGCGCGTGCCCAACCAGTCGCATGAGATGAACTGGGTCAACGCGATCCGCGGCACGGACACGATTTCGTGCCCGTTCTCGTACGCGGCCCATCTCACCGAGATCATGCTCCTCGGCGTCGCGGCGCTGCGCGCCGGCACGCGCCTCATGTACGACGGCGCCAACATGCGCGTCACGAACAACGCCGCCGCCAACAGCCTCCTCACACGCGACTACCGAAAGGGATTTGGCCTCGCATGAACACACGCCGGCGTCTTTTCGTCATGATGGTGCTCGAGTTCTTTATCTGGGGCGCCTGGCTGCCGCTGATCTTCGGCTACCTCCCCAGTCTGGGATTCTCTCCGGGGCAGCAGTCGCTGATCCTCAACGCCTTTCCCGTCGCGTCGATCGTCGGCATGTTCTTCAGCAACCAGTGGGCCGACCGGTCATCGTCGCCGGAGCGGGTGCTCGCGTTCTCGCACCTGGTCGGCGGCCTCGCAATCCTCGGGTGCGGTTTCACCCGCGACTTCACGCCGTTTTTCCTCTTCATGCTCGTGCACTGTCTCTTCTACGTGCCGACGATCTCGATCACGAACTCGATCGCGTTCGCAAACATGAAGAACCCCGACAAGGAATTCGGCATCGTCCGCATGGGCGGCACGATCGGATGGATTCTCGCCGCGTGGCCATTCACCTTTATCTTCGTGAACTGGGCGGCGGTCGACGCCGCGCATCCGCAGGGCATTGTCAACTGGCTCGGCACGGCGCTCGCCAATCCGCTGGTGGGCGACGCCGCCAAAGCCGCGACGCGCTGGACCTTCATCGTCGCCGGCATCGCGTCATTGCTGCTCGCGGCGTGGAGTCTCGTGCTCCCGAAGTCGGCTCCGAAATCTGATGTAGGGCGCGCTGGTCTCGAAGCGCGCCGCAATGAAAGCCCCTGGTCAGAAGCGTTCGCTCTTCTCAAAAAGCCGTTCATCCTCGTCCTCTGGCTCGTCACGCTCGTGGACGCATTCGTGCACAACGCGTACTTCAACTTCACCGGCGTGTTCCTCGGGACACCGCGCGAAGCCGGCGGTGTCGGCATTGCGTCGAACTGGATCGCGCCGATCATGAGCATCGGCCAGATCTTCGAGGTTCTGACGATGTTCATCCTCGGCGCCACGCTCAAAACATTGGGTTGGAAGACGACGATGGTGGTCGGGATTCTGGGCCATGCCGCGCGGTTCGCGGTCTACGCGTTCTTCCCGCAGAGCGCCGGCATGATCATCGCCATCCAGGTGCTGCACGGCATCTGCTACGCATTCTTCTTCGCGACGGTCTACATCTTCGTGGACGCCTACTGCCCGAAGGACATCCGCGCCAGCGCGCAGGGCCTGTTCAATCTGCAGATTCTCGGTATCGGTGTGCTGATCGCCAACTCGCTTTGCCCGTGGCTGCTGCAGAGCGTGTACACGAGCGGCGGCGTCACGGACTTCCGCGGCTTGTTCCTCGTGCCGCTTGCCGCGGCGTCGCTGGCAGCAATCGGGCTGGCGCTGTTCTTCAAGCCGCCGGCCGCGAGGCCGGCAGCAACATAGACGCGGGCGTCATGCGCATCGGCGTCGTCGGACATCGCTCGGTCTCGAACCCGCCGGCCGCCGTTGAGGCCGCCGCCGCGTCTCTTCGGAGACTCGTCGGAGACCCGGCCGAAGACGCGGCGTTTGAGCTGCTCTCCTGTCTCGCTGAGGGCGCGGACCGGCTGGTCGTGGAAGCCGCGAAGCGGTGGCGGCGGATGCGCCTGGTCGCCGTTCTGCCGTTGCCGGAGCAAGATTATGCGCGCGACTTCAACACCAAGGGATCCCTGGATGACTTCGCCGCTGCGCTCAGGCGCGCCAACGAGGTGGTTCAGTTGACAGCAGCCGGGGCGAGAGCTGATGCGTACCGGCAGGCAGGGCGCTATGTCGTTGACCGTTGCGACCACCTCATGGCGTTGTGGGACGGTCATTCGACCGGCGCGGCGGGCGGCACAGCCGACATCCTGACGTACGCGCGCACGCGCCTCGACGCGGCGCGGATTCACATCGTCCCGGTCGATCGCGCACCGGTGGAGGCCAGTCGATGAGCGGACACCATCACAAGCAGTCTGAAAAGAAGTCGCGCGCGGGATGGTGGATCACGGCCGTCCTGGCGCTGGCTGTGTATGCAGCCGGCGTCTACGGCTTCAGCCGTGAACACCACGGGTTGGATCCTTTCTACTTCGGGTTTCAACTGTTTTTGATCGAGCCGCCGCATGAAGGCGAGATGAACACGTGGATCGAGATCGGGCGCTGGGGCGCGCTCGCGCTCGACATGTTTGCGGTCGTCATGCTCGGCCGGCGCATGTTCGCCCAGGAGATCGCGCGCGCCCGGCTGGGACGCGCGCGCAATCACTTTGTCGTCAGTGCCGGTGTCGATGAGGGCCGCGCGATCGCGGCCGCGATTCGCCAACGTCACCCCTCGTCAGTCGTCGCGATTCTGGATGCCGCCGATCGATCCGGAGGCGTTGTCGGGAAGATCGCGCCGCGCACGTACGTGGTGCCGGGCACCGTGCGGTCGGCATCATCGACGGTGCATCTCCAGGAGGCTGCTCAGGTGATCGTGACCGGGCCCGACGACGCCGACAATCTCTCCGCCGCGGCCGAGGCCACCGCCATCGCGAATGCCCACCGGAGTGCTGACGAGCCGATGGTCTGCCAGGTGCAGATCCAGAGCGTCGGCGTGCGGGAAACGCTCCGGCGTGCGAGCACGGCGGCGGGCGCGCGCGCATACGTTCGGTCGTTCGATCACTACGAACGCGAGGTGACGCGGCTGTTCAGCCGTGACTTGCCGCTGGATGGCTCGGGCATATCGGCGGCGGATCAGACTGATGTGCATGTCGTTATTGTCGGGCACGGCGAATGGGCGCTCGCGGCGGCAAGCGCCGCCATCCGGTTAGGCCACTTCGCAAACGGGCGGCCGCTTTGTTTGTCGGTGATCACCGGCGATGAGGCGTGGGTGAAACGTCTGGCGGGACGATTCGAATCCGTCGGCGCGCTCGTGAAATACGAACTGCGGACGGCCGGTCCCGAAACCCGCGAGGGCGCAGAATGGCTGCGTGCGGCCGCGCGAGCCGCCAACACGCGGATGATCGTCGTGATCGTGCCCGTGAACGACGCCCAGGCTGTGGAGCTCGAGTCGGCGGTGCGAGACGCAGTGCGCGGCACGCGCGCCGGCATCGCAGTGAGGCTGCAGCACGGCGAGGGGTTGTCGGCGTTTCTTCGCGATGGGGGCCACCTTGCGGGCGTCGAGGTCGTTCCGTTCGGCTGGCTCGACGACCAGGGCTGGGCCGGACTACTCGAGGATGACAATCGGGAGCAGATGGCCAAAGTCGTGCAACTGAGGTTCGCCGAATTGGCCGGATCGCAGGGCCGAAGCCTATCGATCGACACTGCCGTCACGGAGTGGCGTTCTCTTTGCCGCGAGGATTACAAGGAATCGAATCGGCAGCAGGTCGATCATCTGTGGCTCAAGCTGCGCGCCGTCCGATGCGAAGCGGCTCCAGCGTCGGATCCCCGACCGGCAGCGGTCTGGTCGAAAGACGAGATCGAGGTCTTGTCGCAGATGGAACATGACCGGTGGGTCGCGGAACGCCGGTTGAGCGGCTGGCGCCCGGCGCCCGAGGCTCCTGGCGTCTCCGGCCTGAAGGACGAAGCCGAGCGGACGAGCCCGCATCTCGTGCCGTGGGCGGACCTGAGCGAAGAAATCAAGGCCTACGACCGCAGCGCCGTGATGAACATTCCCGAACTGCTCCGCGCTGTCGGCGAGCGAAAGATCTGCAGGCGATGACCGCCGGCACGCGCGGCCGCGGCCGCGTTCTCCGCGTTCTCCGCGTTCTCATCGTGGGCTGCGGCCACATGGGCACGTCGCATGCGCGGGCGTACAAGCGCATGGCGAAGGATTTCGAAATAGCCGGGCTGGTATCGCGCGGCGCGGGGTCTCGGCGCGCGCTCAACAGCGATCTGGGCGGCGGCTTCGCCGAGTTCAGCGATTTCGCCGACGCCATGGCCACGACCAGACCGGACGCGGTGTGCATCAGCACGTATTCGGAGACGCACGCTGATTACGCGGTGGCGGCGTTCGCGGCCGGCGCGCATGTATTTCTCGAGAAACCTGTTGCCGACAACATTGCGGATTGCGAGCGCGTGATCACCGCAGCCCGCACCGCCGGGAAAGCGCTCGTCGTCGGCTACATCCTCAACGTGCATCCGTCGTGGCAGAAGTTCACGGAGCTGGCGCGCACGCTGGGCACGCCGCTCGTGATGCGAATGAACCTGAATCAGCAGAGCGCCGGCGACAAGTGGCTGACGCACAAAAATCTGCTGAGGAGCACGTCGCCGATCGTCGATTGCGGCGTGCACTACGTCGACGTCATGTGCCGGATGACCGGCTCGCGGCCCGTCAGTGTGAACGGCATCGGCGCACGACTGGCCGATGACATCCGGCCCGGCCAGATCAACTACGGCCATCTGCAGGTCACGTTCGCTGACGGGTCGGTCGGCTGGTACGAAGCCGGGTGGGGCCCGATGATGAGCGAGACGGCGTTCTTCGTAAAAGACGTGATCGGTCCGAAGGGCAGCGTGAGCATCGTGGCGACCCGCGCCGGGAGTGCCGGACGGTCGTCGGATCTGGAATCGCACACCAGCACGGAAGCGCTGCGGGTGCATCACGCCGAGCTGACGGAGAACGGGGAGTTTGCCAGGCCCGACGAGATCATCCAGATTGCCGACGAGCCCGATCACGACGAGCTCTGCTACCGCGAACAGCTGTTCTTTCTCAGTGCGATCCGCGGCGAGACCGACCTGTCGTCTCACTGGCAGAGCGCCGTCGACAGCCTGCGCATCGTCCTTGCGGCCGATCAGTCGTTCCGCGAAGGCCGCACGATCCACCTGTGAGACAGCCCGTGTAAGATGGCGGCGGAATGAACCGAATTGCATCCACGCTCGTGCTGGCCGCGCTCGTCGCGGCCCCGGTTTCTTCGTCGCAGGCCGTCAAACCGCCAGCGGGTTTCGTCGCGCTCTACAACGGCGTCGATCTGGCCGGCTGGCGCGGCGGCGACACGTTCGATCATCGAAAGTATCTGGCCATGTCCGCGGAAGCGCGCGCTCTGCAGGACGCCGCCTGGACCGCTGACATGCGCGCCCACTGGCGCGCCGAGGGCCCCGAGCTCGTCAACGACGGCAAGGGCAAGTACGCCACGACCGTGAAGGACTACGGCGACTTCGAGCTGCTCCTCGACTACAAGACGGTGCCGCTCGCCGACTCCGGCATTTATCTTCGCGGCGTGCCCCAGGTCCAGATCTGGGACCACACGAACCCCGCCGAGTTCAAGAACGGCGCGGACAAGGGGAGCGGCGGTCTCTGGAACAACAGCGTCGGCGCTCCAGGGAAAGATCCGCTCGTGCTCGCCGACAAACCGTTCGGCGAATGGAATCACTTCCGCATCGTGATGCGCGGCAATCGTGTTTCCGTGTGGCTGAACGACAAGCTCACCGTGGACAACGCTGTGATGGAAAACTACTACGACCGCAAGTCGCCGGTGCCCGAGCGCGGGCCGATCTCACTGCAGACGCACGGCGGCGAAATTCGCTGGAGGAATGTGTTTCTGAAAGAGCTTCAGTAGCCGGGCGCGCTAGCCGCGAGCCGCGATTGTTGTGATGGCCGCCGCGAGTGTGTCCACATCCACGACGGTGTTGTAAAGCGCCGGTGTCACGCGCACGCAATCGCCTTTGGCGATGCCGGTCCGCGCGAACGTAAATATCCAGAATTCATCGAGCAGCGTCGCCGTCAGCCGGCGGTTGCTGGCCGAATCGCCGCGGCCATGCAGGCGGAACGCCGCTTCCGGCGCTCTGAAATCCGCCGCTGCCCGCGGGCACGCCCGAGATGCGGCTCACCAGGAGGAAGTCGCGGCCGAGCATCGCGTTGTCAATCTCGAAGAAATAGCGCTCGTCTACTTTGTGAACGGCGAGCACGCCGCGCTCTGATTTTGCCTTGTCGGTAATGACCTGATCGTACGGCCGCGGCGCGCGCCGGTTCGGCGCGCCGGGTGTCTGGGCCGGTGGATCTTGTTCGGATGTGGACAACGCACCGAGCGGTGCGACGAGGATGGCCAAAGCCAGGGCAACGACGAGCGAGCGCAAATGCTTCATGGGTCCTCCAGCGCGGCGCCCAATATTAGCGGAGAACGACCATCATCTTTTGTAAGTCCCCTAGTGAACAGCGTTGGCGCGAGTTTTGCTGTCATCTGGATGTATGACCAAATCAATCCTCGCAGCACTCGCACTCACAGCGCTCTTGCCCGCAGCGGCGGCAGCGCAGACCTACCCGGTGACCTTCGGCGTCCTCGGCGGTGCAACTTTCTCGAAGATCTCGACGAAAGACGACGTCGATCTGAAGAACGTCTGGGGCGCCCAGGCCGGCGTGTTCGCCGACAAGGGCTTCACGCCGTCTCTCGGCGGCCGCATCGAAGTGCTGGTCAGCCAGCGTGGCGCGAAGAACAGCTTTACCCGCAACACGATGCGCCTCGCGTACCTCGACGTGCCCGTGATGGTTCGCATCGGCAGCACCTCGGGGAACAGCATGCACTTCCACGCGTTCACCGGCCTCACGCCGTCGTTCCTGCTGAAGACGGACACGACGACCGGCGGCCCGCTCTCGAGCGACATCGGCCTCGATGCGAAGTCATTCGACCTGGGCTGGGTGTTTGGCGCAGGCGTTGAACAGAACGCGTTGACGTTCGACGCGCGCTACACGTTCGGCCTGATGAATGTGAACAACGTGCCGACGGGCGCTGAATTCAAAAACCGTTCGCTCTCGCTGAACATCGGCTATCGGTTCGGCCGCTAAGCCGGGCTGGAACTGGAACTGCGCCGGGCTGCGGCAACGCAGCCCGGCGATCGTGCCCGTTAGTGCGAAGTCGTGGCGCCCACCGCGGTTTCGCCGCTGGCGGCGATGTCGGTCGCGCTCGTGCCTGTGAGAATCGCTTTCGCGCGCGTGATCTCATCCGCGGTGTCGCAATGCACTGACAGCAGCACGCCGCCCGTTTTGAGATGACCCTCGTAGCGCTTCGCTTCGTATTCCGGAATCCCGAGGCCGACGAGCGCGCCGATCAATCCGCCGACCGTGCCGCCGACGCCGATGCCGGCCAGCGCGCCCATGATCGGGCCGGCAGCCACAAATGGTCCGATGCCCGGAATGGCCAGCAGGCCAATACCGGCGAGTAGTCCTAATGTGCCGCCCACAACGCCGCCCGTCGCGGCGCCCGTGGCTGTGCCTTCCGGCGCTTTCGTGTGTTTCTCGTGCGCGAAGTCCTGGGTGCTCGGACTGTCCTGCATCAGCACGGAGATCGCGTTGTTGGAGAAGCCCGCGGTAATGAGGGCCTCAACACCACGTTCTGCGGCTGCGGAACTCGAGAACAGTCCGAAGACCGAGGTTTTCCTGTTTTCCATTGTCATGACTCCTTCCGTGAAGAGTAGGAGTACGCGCCGGCGATGTCTGTTCTCAAGCGGACAGACACTCGTGAATTACTGCCGCGAATCGCGATGAATCTGGTCGTTGAAGCCCGGGATGAGTTTCCCGACGAACTCGACCACCTTCGCCGACGCCACGCCCATCAGCGCATCTGAAATGTGCTGCCAGTCGTTTTCGAGGCGGACGAGCGCGCGATGACGCGCCCGCGGCGAGCCGTTATCGGGAACCACGCCGAAGGGCTGGCGCTGCGGCGTTGACGATGACTTGCCGCCGGCGACGATGCCGAGGACCACACCTGTCGCCAGCGCCGCGCCGAGAAGCTGTCCCGGATGGTTCCGGTAATAGCGCTTCCAGTCCGTCATCTGGCGCGCTTTGGTTTCAAGCTCGTCGAGGTTGCGGCCGAGGTCGTGCCGTTCGGCTTCGAGATCACGCTCTATCTGGCTGATGGTTTCGCCCATTCCACACTCTCCTTGATGCTGGCGGCTGTCTTCGGCAACGCCAGCGTTACGCTTTTCATCTGTTTGAGACCGCTGACAATCAGAAGTCCGCCGATCACCGCGGCAGCTCCGCCAACAATCAATGCGGCTGCCCAAGGGGCCATCACTTTCGCCAGCGCATAAACGCCCGCGAGCGAGACGAAAGCCAGCGCGAGGAAGGCGAATCCGCCGCCGACCGCGAGAAACGCGGCGCCGCGCGCCGCGGTGCTCACCTGAGCTTGCGCTTCGACTTTGGCCAGCCGAATCTCCGATCGCACCAGTTCCTGCACGTTCCCGGCGATGTCCTTGAGAACCGAGGTCAACGACCGTTCGCCCATATCGCTCATCACCGCTCCTTTAGCCGCGCCGCAACAAGCGGCCGGCCGCGAAGCCGACGACAACGGCGCCGATGAGGGCGGCCGCCGGGTATTGCTTGATCAAGCGCTGCGCTTCGCTGAGCGCGTCGCCGAGCGTGTCGCTCATATCGCTCGCGATGTCGCTCGCAAAGCCGTTCACTGAGTCCTTAATTGTTTCCACGGTCGAATCGAATGCGGCGTTGGACATGAAAAATCTCCTGCGACGAGAATAGGTTTTGCGCCCCTGCGCAGTCTGTTCGCTACGGGACATCGCCACCCGGCGCGCCTCGCTACCATCGGTGGCGAGGGTAGAGACAATGAAGTTCATCAATATGTATCTCGTCGGCTACGTCGTGCTGATTATTGGCATCGTGCTGGCGTTGTGGAAGACCGGCGTGCTCGAACACATCTCCGGCGTATGGATCGCCATCGGCGTGATCGTGGCGGTCGGGCTCGGCCTGATGATGTCCGTCTCGGCGGGCAAGCCCGATATCACCAAGGGATAGCCGTGGCCGCTCACAGCGGCCAGAACCGTATAATTTCGCACACACGTGCCGCCGGCCGGTTAGTAAGGTTGAACGACACGTGACACAACGCATGGACGTTCGGCGCCTCCTCCTGAAGGTTGAGCGCGCCGCGATCGATCAGGCAACCCTCCGCACATTACTCGCATCAGCCGACACCGCGCTCCAAGCGCTTCGTCGCGAACTGCGCATCGCGCGAGCCGCCACGAAGCGAGCGATGCTCAAGCCGCTCCGGCCGGTGCGATCCAGATAACGCCTGGCTGGGGAACAAATTACCCAATTTAGGCACTTGCGCCGGGCGTCAGCAAGTTTCTTCCGGGCAAAACAGAGTCCTGTGCCTTATGTGCAATATGGCACGGGGCTTGCTATTCCATGGGCCAGACGCTTTGTCCTGAATCCCTGGAGAGACCAAATGCATCTCAATCACGCGTTACTGAATAACAGCACACTGCGGCCGGCAATGTCGGGCAGAACTGATAAGCCCACCGCTCCTCTGGGAGGACTTCTCGATTCCGGCGTGATCGTCGAATATGAGCGCGAGGAGCGGATCTTCAGCCAGGGCGATCCCGCCGACACGGTGATGTGGATCGTCGAAGGCCGCGTGCGGCTCTCGAAGGGTTCCGTCAGCGGGCGCGACGCGATCATCGGTACGCTCGGCGTCGGCGCATTCCTCGGTGAAGAATCCGTGGCCGGTCGCCCGGCGATGCTCGAGACAGCGACAACGATGACGCCCTGCAAGCTGCGCGTGTTCGACAAGACCGAAATGCAGCGTTTGCTCCGCCAGGATGGGGAAGTGGCGCGTAAATTCGCGTCGCACCTGCTCTCGCGCCGCATTCGCCTCGAAGCCGACCTGGCCGACCAGCTGACCAACCCGAGCGAACTCCGCCTGGCGCGTCGCCTGTGCCTGCTCGCCCGTGAATCCAGCACGGATGAGGGCGATCAGCGCGTGCCGGCCGACATCTCGCAGAGCCTGTTGGCTGACATGGTCGGAACGACGCGCTCGCGCGTCAACATGTTCCTCGGCCGGTTCGCGAAGCTGGGCTACATCCAGTACGACAACGGCATTCGCGTCGACAAGTCGCTGCGAACGATCTTGAAGACCAGCTAACGGGACACCACCCACGCAGCTCGTTAGATCTCTTCAGCTCCTGCCGGCGCGCTGATGCCGCATTCCTTCATCTTGCTCAAGAGCGTTTTGTAGCTCACGCCCAGCATCTGGGCGGCTTTGGTCCGATTCCAGCGGACACGATCGAGCGCATCCTGAATGGCCTTGCGTTCGGCGACCATCGCCGCCGCGCGAGCCACGTCCGGAAGGCGTCCCGGTTTCTCCGGTGCGATCGGCTCCGGCATCGAGAGCGGTTCGACCGCATTCCGCGCATCGGCGACCGGGGCGGCCGGCAGGGAAGGGGCCGACAGGGTGACCGGAACGGCCACGGGCGCCGGGGCCTGCACAGGCATCTGCGGGCGGTCGGCGCGATAGTCGACCAGCACCGATTCATCGCGCAGGATCACAAAGCGCTTGATGCGGTTCTCCAGCTCGCGGATGTTGCCCGGCCAGTCGTGAGCGACCATCGTCGCGTAGACCGACGCCGACGGCTTCAGCATCGGCCGCCCGTACTGATTGGCGTAGCGGCGAAGGAAGAAGTCGATGAGCGCGGGAATCTCTTCGCGCCGCTCGCGGAGCGGCGGGATGCGAATCTCAATGACCTGCAACCGGTAGAAGAGATCCGCGCGGAACGAGCCCCCCTGGATCATCGCGTGCAAATCGCGATTCGTCGCGGCAATGACCCGAGCCCGTACCTGGACGGCGCGGTTGCTGCCGAGCTTCGTGATCTCACCGTCCTGCAGGACCTGCAACAGCTTGGCCTGCAAGCCGATCGGCATCTCGCCGATCTCGTCGAGCATCAGTGTGCCGCCCGCGGCGAACTCGAACTTGCCGATTCTCGGCGCCTGCGCGCCGGTGAACGCCCCGCGTTCGTGACCGAAGAGCTCGCTTTCGAGGAGCTCAGCCGGCAGCGCCGCGCAGTTGACCTTGACGAACGGCTTCGTGCGGCGCTGGGAGCGGCGATGCAGTTCACGCCCGATCACTTCCTTGCCGACGCCGCTCTCGCCCGTCAGCAGCACGCTCACGTCGCTGTCGGCGACGCGCTCAACCATCGTCATCACCGGTTCCATCGCGTTGCCCGACGCCCAGCACGGCTGCGCGCCGTCGGATTCGTCCGGCTGCTGCGCCGAGAGCCTGGCGACTTCATCGGAGAGCGTGATGCGCTCGATGATCTTGCAGATCGTGGCTTCAAGCGCGGCTTCCTGAACGCCTGCGGCGTCGCTCGGTTTGACGACGTAATCGATCGCGCCCATGCGCACGGCGTCGACAATCGTCGCCGGCACCTGCTGACCGGACACCATCAGCACCGGTAGTTTCGGGTGAGCGGTGCGCAGGACCCGCAACGTCTCGAGGCCGTCCATGCCCGGCATCAGCACGTCGAGCATGACGAGCGTCGGCGGCACGGACGAGGCCAGCGCCTGCATCAGGTCCGCGCTGCTCGAATACGTCTCCGTGTCGTAGCCGCGGCTCCGCAGAAATGTAGACAAGTACCCGACAAACAATTCGTCGTCGTCGACGATCGCAATTCTGGTTCCTTCCATGAAAACTCCTAGTTCCCCGCGTCCACTGGAATTCGAACGCCGGTGACTCCACGCACGTCATTGCTGGCCCACAACGAAGCGCCATGCGCTTCGAGCACGACCGCACCGAGGATCAGGTGAAGACCAAGCCCGCCGCCTTCGAGATTGAACTTGCGGCTGCCCGCATCAGAACGGTCGATCTTGATCGCGCCGATCACGTCAGGTGGCCCGACGACAATGTCACATTCGTTGGGTCGCGCGCTGCGCGTGATCGTGACGCCGATCTCTGAGGTCCGCGTCGGCAGCTCGCGCGCCGTGGCGTCGATGACCGCGGCCACTGCGGCCGCGAGCGCGCGCGGCTCGCGCGTGCGCACCTGGCACTCGACCGCCGACGGGTCTCCCACGATCCGGACGCGATCGAAGGCGGACGCTGTTTCGGCTCCGCGCAGGACGATGGCGCTCACCGCAACAAGCTGACATTCGTCGTCCTCGTGCGGTCCGAGCCATGTCGCCAGATCCGACGACTGCTGTGCGAGGTCGCCCAGGCGTCCGGCCGCGCGTTCGAGTTGCTTGAACGCCTCGTCGCGACTGGCCTCGTCGAGCCTTCCGCTCATCAGCATGCGCGCATAGCCTGAGATCACACCGGCAGGCGAACGGAGTTCATGTGCCACAACACGGAAGACCGATTCCCATTTCATCATCCCGCGTACCCCACTTTTGGCGTCCCGAACGTGTTGTGCCCAGGAGGACAATGGCACGCTCGTTGAAAGAGATAAATCAGAAGACCCAGATGACAACCCAGCCTGCAACCGTCCTCCTCGTGGACGATTATCCCGATACTCTCGAGATGTGGACCCTGTATTTGCGCGCTCACGGCTATTGCGTGGTCACGGCCGACAACGGCATTGACGCGTTGGCGATGGCGCGCGACGAACATCCCAGCCTTGTCATCCTCGACCTCGACCTTCCAGGAATCTCGGGTTATGAAGTCGCCCGTCGCCTGCGAGGCGGTGAGGGCACTTCCGGAATTCCACTCATCGCCGCGACCGGCTATTCGGCCGATCGCCAGCTCAACGACGCGCGCGACGCCGGCTTCAACGCCATCCTTGTCAAACCCTGCGATCCCGAAGGCCTCGTCCGAACCATCGAAACCGTATTAGCCGCGCGTTAAGACCGGCGTGCCGCACTTGCCGGATCAGGGCAGAAGCAATCCTGATGCCAGATTCAGGGATTTGATTGCCCGATCTTGTCGGGCAGCACCACCCGGAACCTCGCGCCCGTCCCCGCACCGCCGCTCGAAGCGCTAATGGTCCCACCGTGCATCTCGACAAGATGGCGGCAGATGGCGAGGCCAAGGCCGAGTCCGCCCTGGCCGCCGGACGACTGCCGGTTGGCCTGTCGGAAGCGATCGAACACGAACGGCAAAACCTCCGCGGAAATTCCGCTGCCCGTATCGGTGACGACAACCTCGATCGCACCGGGCAATTGCGCCAGTTGAATCCGGATGCGTCCGCCGCGCGGCGTGAATTTCACGGCGTTGGCGAGCAGATTCCACAGCACCTGATGCAGCCGGTCCGGATCTCCGGACACTTGAAGGGAGCCTCCGTCTATCGCGACCTCGACCTGAACCCCTTTGGCCGTGGCCGTCGGCGCGATGATCGCAACGGACTGTTCGACAAGTTTCTGCATGTCGACGACTTGCATCGTGAGGGTGGTTTTTCCGGAGACGATGCCGGACATATCGAGCATGTCGTCAACGAGCCGCGTAAGCAGCGCCGCATTTCGATCGAGGATCTCGAACGCGCGCTCCTGCTGATCCGGCTGAACGACGCCGCTGCGCAGCATGCGCGTGAAGCCGACGAGCGCGTTGAGCGGCGTGCGCAGTTCGTGCGACAGCGTCCCGAGGAATTCGTCTTTGAGCCGATTGGCTTCTTCCGCTTCGCGCCGCGCGTGATCGACGGCTTCAGCGGCGCGCTGGCGCTCGGTGATATCGCGCGCGATCTTCGAAGCGCCGACGATCGTGCCGGAGCCATCGCGAATCGGCGAAATTGTCAGCGAGATCGGAAACAGCGAGCCGTCTTTGCGCCGGCGTACGGTTTCGTAATGATCGACGATTTCGCCGCGTTTGATTTTCGAAATGACTTCTCGTTCTTCACGTTCGCGCTCTTTCGGAATGATCGAAAGGATCGACCGGCCGATCTGTTCCTCGGCGGTATAGCCGAACATGTTCTCTGCTGCGCGATTCCACGAGGTAATCGTGCCGTCCAGGTTCTTGCTGATGATCGCGTCGTCAGATGACTCGACGATGGCGGCGAGCCGCCGGGCGATGGTTTCTGCCGATTGGGTCATTTACCGCCCACTCACTCCATTCAGCTGCCCCAACATTGGCCTCATGCTACATCGCAGGCCCATTCCTAGGGGAGACCCGTATGGCACAGGTCTTGATATGTATCAGGTCGGAGACGATCCAATGCGCCAAGTGATGGGATGGGGACTTGTAGTTCTTTCGGTGGGAGCGATGGCAGCAATCGGTGGCCTGTGGCCTCTCGCCGGCCTGGGTGTTATTGCTTTGTCAGGAGCCTGCGTTGCGCTCCGGTGCTCACATCCGGGTCCACTGGGATTGTGGCCGGCGACAGTGAATGACACCGGTGAAGCGGTGCCCGCGCAGTGGTTCTGCGACCGATGCGGAAAATCGTGGGCCGCTGGTTTTGATCACGGCCGCCCGCCTGTGCAGAAGTTCACCGGCTACGACGAATCAAAAGCGGTTCGGTCGGCGCATCGTGCTTCCGAGCTGGAACAGCGTCAGCGCTTCCTCGCGCTGCGGCGTGCCGGCTTCGAGCCCGCGGAACCGAAGAGGCAGCCACGAATTTCCCCTGCCGTCGCCCACGCGGCGATGAACCGGCCCGTGTCGATCAACGACCGGCGCGTTTGCTAGGCGCCCAGGCAATGAATTCCCTGGATCTGGATTTTCCTTGCCCGATTTGGGTAAACCGGAGCCCACCTTTCGGCGCAGGGAGCGCGCACACCTCCGCTCCCTCCAGACCCGTAATCTGTAATAGCGATGGCACCGTACATGCTCTCCGCACACCCTAACTGGGGGTGTGCGTGGGTGTTCGATCGTCGAAGGGCAGTCGTTCGACCGGTGCTGGAACGGCGGTGGAAGTCGTGGCCGAGCAGGCGATAGGGTCCACTGAGCTTCTCAAGGCGTTGATCGCGATGCGCGACGGCGACTTCACCGTACGCCTTCCGGCCGACTGGACGGGTCTTAACGGCAAGGTCGCCGACACCTTCAACGAAATCGTCTCAGCGAACGCGCGCATCGCCAGCGAACTCGAGCGGGTTGGCAACGTCGTCGGCAAGCAAGGCAAAACCAAACAGCGCGTCCGGTTCGGGCGGCCCCACGGTTCGTGGGGTCAGATGGAGAGTTCAGTCAACTCGTTGATCGACGATCTGCTCTGGCCGACGACCGAAGTCACGCGCACGCTCGCTGCCGTGGCCCAGGGCGACCTGCTTCAGGCCGTGCGGCTGGACGTCGACGGCCGGCCGCTTGAGGGCGAATTCCTCCGCACGGCGACCATCGTCAACACGATGATCCGGCAGCTCGGTGTGTTCACGTCAGAAGTGACGCGCGTCGCGCGCGAAGTCGGCACCGATGGCAAGCTTGGCGGCCAGGCGCAGATCCAGGACGTCAGCGGCGTCTGGAAGGAGCTCACCGACAGCGTTAACCTGATGGCCAGTAACCTCACGGCGCAGGTGCGCAGCATCGCCGAGGTTACGATCGGCGTGGCCAACGGCGATCTGTCGAAAAAAATTACGGTCGATGTGCACGGCGAGATCCTTCAGCTGAAGGAGGCCATCAACACGATGGTCGACCAGCTGCGATCGTTCGCATCCGAAGTGACGCGTGTCGCTCGCGAAGTCGGCACGGACGGCAAGCTCGGCGGCCAGGCCATCGTGCCTGGTGTCGCCGGCACCTGGAAAGACCTCACGGACTCGGTCAACGCCATGTGCGGCAACTTGACGGGCCAGGTTCGAAACATCGCGCAGGTCACGATCGCCGTTGCGCGCGGCGACCTCTCGCGCAAGATCACGGTCGACGTGCGCGGCGAGATCCTCGAACTCAAAGACACCATCAACACGATGGTGGACCAGCTGAACGCGTTCGCCTCGGAAGTCACGCGCGTCGCGCGCGAAGTCGGCACGGACGGCAAGCTCGGCGGCCAGGCGCAGGTGCCCGGCGTCGCCGGCACATGGAAGGACCTCACCGACAACGTCAACTTCATGGCGAGCAACCTGACCGCGCAGGTCAGAAACATCGCCGAGGTCACGACCGCGATCGCCAAGGGCGACCTGTCGAAGAAGATCACCGTCAACGTCAGCGGCGAAATTCTGCTGCTCAAGGAAACCATCAACGGCACGGTCGACCAGCTCAACGCGTTTGCCGGCGAAGTCACGCGCGTCGCGCGCGAAGTCGGCACCGAAGGCCGTCTGGGCGGCCAGGCGAACGTGCTTGGCGTCGCCGGCACGTGGAAGGACCTGACGGACTCGGTCAACTCGATGGCGAACAATCTGACCGCGCAGGTCAGAAACATCGCGCAGGTCGCGGCGGCGATCGCCGGCGGCGACCTGTCGAAGAAGATCACCGTCGATGTGAGCGGCGAGATTCTCGAGCTGAAAGAGACGCTCAATACGATGGTCGACCAGCTCAACGCGTTCGCCGGCGAAGTGACGCGCGTCGCGCGCGAGGTCGGCACGGAAGGCCGGCTCGGCGGCCAGGCGCAGGTGCCCGGCGTTGCCGGCACGTGGAAAGACCTCACCGACAACGTCAACCTGCTTGCCGCCAACCTCACCACCCAGGTCAGAAACATCGCCGAAGTCACGACCGCCGTCGCCGGCGGCGACCTGTCGCGAAAGATCACGGTCGACGTCAGGGGCGAAGTCCTCGAGCTGAAGAACACGATCAACACGATGGTCGACCAGCTCAACTCGTTCGCCGCCGAAGTCACGCGCGTCGCGCGCGAAGTCGGCACGGAAGGCAAGCTCGGCGGCCAGGCCAACGTGCCCGGCATCG
>JBKJHW010000008.1:0-8831 GCA_046598935.1 Vicinamibacterales bacterium
GCCTAGGCGATTGAATAAACGGCCAGACCTTCGCGCCTCGCCGCGTCCAACTGCCGCTTATCAGCGCTGATGAAGAGGAGGGGCGCCCGTATTTGCCGCTGGAACAAGCGGGCCGACGCCACATGCAACGCGTCCAATGTCCGCAACGGGTAGTTCTCCACCAGCGACTGGGCTTCCTCGATCACTTCAGGCGTCGTCCCCACAAGCGTCCAGCGCGTGCGATCGGCGCCGACGCGCGTGACCAAACGCTTCAGGGCGACGGTTGCCAGCGTGCCCTCGCGCGTCCGCCGCACGAACGCCGAGTACAGCTCGACCGGCAGGATCACCGACGAGACGAGTGAGTGCCGCGTCACGAGCTTTTGCACGGCCGCACCTCCCGATTCGCGCACGTAGCGTTTCACCATGGCGCTCGTGTCGATGTAGGCCCACATGGACTATGCCGTCTCGTCGCGATCGCGCCGGACCGTCTCAGACATCGGCTCGCCCGTGACGGTCTCGGGGCGCCAGCGGGGGCGCGGCATGGGACCCGGGCGTTCCGCCCGCGTGATCAGACCGCTCGCAGCCATGGCCTCAAGCCGCGCGGCCTCGCAGTCCGTGGCGAGCGGTTTGATCACGGCGATGGGCCGACCGCGATCGGTCAGGACCACTTCCTGTCCGGAGCGCACAGCGCGGATCGCCTGTGCGAATTTCTGGTTTGCTTCGCGAAGGCCAAGCCTCATATGTAGTGATGTTACTACTTCAGGCGTCGAGGCTACACTCTCCCCATGACGCTCCGCCGCATCGTGCCCATCACGCTCCTGGCCTCGCTCCTCCTCGTCGCCACATCGACCACCGGCGCCCAGGTGCCGGTCCAGCAGCTCCCGCCGCCCGCCGACGTCGCAGCCGCTCCGTCGACGGCGTCGGCCACCGCTTCCGGCCTTGCGTCGAGGGTGATCACGCCCGGCCGCGGCGGCGCCCGGCCGGTGGCGGCGTCCACGGTGAAAGTGCATTACAGCGGCTGGACGACAGACGGCGAAATGTTCGACAGCTCGGTCACGCGCGGCGCCACCTCGTCATTCCCACTGCGCGGTGTCATTCGCGGATGGACCGAAGGCCTGCAGCTGATGGAGAAGGGCGAGAAGCGCCGGTTCTGGATTCCGGCGGCGCTCGCGTACGGCGAAAATCCGCGGGCCGGCGCGCCGAAGGGCCTCTTGGTATTCGACGTCGAGCTCTTCGAGTTCACGACGCCCGTGGACGCTTCAGGCCAGCTCGCAGCCTACGAAACACACAAGACGATGAAAGCCGCATCGCCGTACGCGGCGATGCGGTGGCAGCCGATCGGGCCGGCAGCGCATCCGGGGCGGACGACGTCGATTGCGGTCGCGGACGTAGGCGCAGAACGCCACATTTACGTTGGCTCGGCCAGCGGCGGCGTCTGGAAGTCCATCAACGCCGGCCGCACGTGGCAGCCGATCTTCGAACACGAAGCCTCCACCAGCATCGGCGACGTCGCCGTCGCGCCGTCGAATCCCAACATCGTCTGGGTTGGCACGGGGGAGAGCAACCTCTTCCGCGCGAGCATGCCGGGCACCGGCATCTACAAATCAGCCGACGCCGGCACGACGTGGACGCACATGGGTCTCACCACGACCGGCACGATCGGCCGCATCATCGTGGATCCGAAAAACCCGGACGTCGTCTACGTCGCAGCCTCGGGCAACGAGTGGACGGCCAACGACATGCGCGGCGTCTTCAAAACGACCGATGGCGGCAAGACGTGGACGAAAGCTTTCTATCGGAGCCCGTCGACCGGCGCGGTTGATCTGGTGATGGATCCGCGCGATTCGAAAACGCTGTACGCGGGCATGTGGCAACGTGTTCGCCGCAAGTGGAGCGATCCGCGCGTTGAGCCGACCTACACGGAGGGCGGCATCTGGAAGACGACGGACGCGGGTGCGACGTGGACGCCGGCGAGCAACGGCCTGCCGGAAGCGAAGTTCCGCGGCCGCGTCGGCATCGATATCTCGCGTTCGAATCCCGACATTCTGTACGCCGTGATCGACAGCTACGACGTCGGCCGGCCGGCGGACCTCGGTGAGCGCGACGCGTACGGGCGTCCATTGCCGGAAAACAGCAACATCATCCGCGGCATGGAGATCTACCGCAGCGACGACAAAGGCGCGACATGGAAGAAGTCCAGCGGCCTGACAACAGCTGCGGCGAACAGGATGATGTCCCTGGGCAACACGTACAACTGGGTGTTCACGCAGATTCGCGTCGATACAAAAAACCCGAACCGCGTGTACGTCCTCGCGCTTGAAGTCAGCGTGTCGGACGATCGGGGCGCGACATTCAAGTCGTTCGCTGCCGGCGGCGGCGATAACCACCGCATGTGGATCGATCCGGCCAACCCGAAGATCGTCTACACCGCGCACGACCAGGGCTTCACGATGACCAGCGATGGCGGTCTGACAAAGCGCGAGGCCGCCGGTCTTCACGGCACGCAGTTTTACAATGTCACGCTCGACAACCCGCTTGGCGCGACGCCGTTTCATGCCTACGGATCCGTCCAGGACGCGGGCAGCTACCGCGTCGCGATCGACGCAAGAAACAGTCGCGACAAATTCGTGCCGTTCAAGTGGGAACGCGCGCCCGGCGGCGAGGGCAGCGTGCATTCGATCGATCCGCTCAACCCCGCGATCGTGTACTCGCACGGTTTCTACGGCGGCTTCACGCGCGCAGATGTCACGCCGCGCGAGAAACGAGATTCGAATGCGACCAAAAGTATTCGGCCTGCGGCGACCCACGGCGATCCGGTTCAACGAGCGCAGTGGATGGCGCCGATCATCGTGTCGCCGTTCCATCCGGATACGATCTACGCGGGATTCCAGAACGTGTACCGCTCGAGCGACCGCGGCACAACCTGGGCGAAGATCAGCGGCGATCTGACAGACAACAACCCGCGCCAGATGGGCGTGAACCCGTCGGCCATCCCGTACCAGGCGATGACGCAGCTCGCGGAATCTCCCCTCGTTCAGGGTGTGATCTATGCCGGGACCGACGATGGCAATTTGCACGTGACGAAGGACGCCGGTAAGAACTGGACCGACATCGGCAAGAACCTTCCGATGGCCGTCAAGAAGTGGGTCTCCCGCATCGTCGCGTCGAAGTACGAGGCAGGCACGGTGTACGTCTCGCAACGCGGCCGCGAGGACGATGACTACGGCGTGTATCTCTGGAAGTCGAGCGACTACGGCGCGACGTGGACAAGTGTCGCCGGCAATATTCCCTCGGGCTCGATCAATGTCATCCGCGAGGATCCCGCCGTGAAGGGCATGCTCTATGCCGGTAATGATTTCGGCGCGTATGTCTCGAAGGATGGCGGCGCGCACTGGGCGGTGCTCGGCGCGAATTTGCCGTCGGTGCAGGTGTCCGACTTGCAGATCCATCCGCGCGATCACGTCATCGTGATCTCGACGTATGGCCGCGGCATGTGGCTGATGGACGCGACGAAGGTCAGAGGCGGCAGCCGCTAGCGCCGCATCAATTGAGCCGCCGTAGACCGGTATAGTTAAGGCATGGCTTCACCCGTCACGCGCCGCCGGCTCTGTCTCAATCTTGTCGGCGCGGTGGCAGCCATCGCTGGCCTGCCGCGCCTCGCCGATGCGCAGGCGAAGACGCCGGCCCGGTCGAAACCCGTGCTGATCGTCTACAAAGATGCCGCGTGCGGCTGTTGCTCGTCGTGGGTCGATCACATGCAGACCAATGGCTGGAAGGCGACGGTCATCAACGGCGACATGGGCCCGATCAAGGCTCAGCACAAGATCCCCGGCGCGTTACAGAGTTGCCACACTACTCTCGTCGGCGGCTACGTCGTCGAAGGCCACGTTCCGGCGTCGGATGTGACGCGGCTGCTCGCCGAAAAGCCCAAGGGCATCATCGGCCTCACGATTCCCGGCATGCCTGCGAGCGCTCCCGGCATGGACATGATCCCGTTTCGTCCGTTCACCGTGCTCACGTTCGATGCGAACGGCAAGACGACCGTGTTCGCGCAGCACAACAAAGCCGGCCGGTAACGGGAAAGAAAGGGATGGATCTTCTGGTATTCGGTCCGCATCCAGACGACCTTGAAATCGGGCTCGGTGGAACGATCGCGCGTCACACGGCGGCCGGAGACTCGGTCGGGCTCTGCGATCTGACGGCCGGCGAGCTCGGGTCGAACGGCACGCCGGAAGAACGTTTGCGTGAAGCGGACGCCGCGTCGAAAGTTCTCGGCGCGGTGTGGCGAGAGAACCTCCGCTGGCCTGACGGCGGAATCACCGGCTCGGCGGAGCAGATCCGGTCGGCCGTTGAACTGATCCGCCGGCATCAGCCGCGGAGCATCGCCATTCCGTACAGCGACGACCGGCATCCGGATCACGTCGCGGCGAATCGCGTGCTGACCATTGCCGCGTTCAAGAGCGGCCTTCGACGGTACGAAACAGGCCAGCCGCCCTGGCGCGCCGATTGGGTGTGTCAGTACTTCATCAACGATTCAGTCGAGCCGTCGTTCGTCATTGACGTCTCCCAGTTCTACGACCGCAAGCGGCAAGCGCTCGCGTGCCACCGCAGCCAGTTCGTGCCTTCGGCGAGCGGCGCCGTCGAAACGCGCCTGACGCATTCGACGTTCAAGCAGCTTGTCGAAAGCCGGGACGCGCAGTTCGGCGCGCTGATTGGCGTGGCGTTTGCCGAGGGTGTTGTGGTTCGCGAGCCCGTTGAACGAGCGTCACTGTTGCGATCGGAATCCATACTCAGGCGCTCATGAGAATCGGCGTCCTTTGTTATGCGTCGGTCGGCGGCTCGGGCGTGGTCGCCACCGAACTCGGCTACGCGATCGCCAGGCGCGGCCACGAAGTTCACATCGTCAGCTCCGAGAAGCCGTTTCGCTGGAGGCCGAACGTCCCGGGGCTCACCTTCGATCGCGTTCATGTGCCGAGCTATCCGCTCTTTCACGAGCCGCAGTACGTGCTCGCGCTGACAAACGCGCTCGTCAAGGTCACCCGCGAACGGAACCTCGACATCCTTCACGCGCACTACGCGCTGCCGCACGCGACGGCCGCGTACCTGGCGCATCAGATCACCGCATCGACGATGGGTGACGCCGCGCCCAGAACGGTCACGACGCTTCACGGCACGGACATCACGCTCGTCGGCAGCGATCCATCGTTCAAGGACGTGGTCGCGTTCTCGATCGAGCAGTCGCACGGTGTCACAGCCGTCTCCGAGAGCCTGCGGCAGGACACGATCCGCACGCTCGGCACCCGGCGCGACATCCGCGTCATCCATAACTTCCTCGATTGCGAACGCTACCGGCGCGCGCCCGATCCGGCGCTTCGCGCCGAACTGCTCGGCGGCGCCGACGCCGTGGTGATTCACGTCTCGAACTTCCGTCCGGTCAAGCGCGTGGATCGCGTCCTCGAGACGTTCATCAAAATTCGCGAGTGCGTCAACGCCCGGCTGGTGATGGTCGGCCACGGGCCCGACCGCGCCGCTCTCGAGCGGTCCGTCGCTAATCAGGACCTCTCCGACTCGGTCCAGTTTGTCGGGGAACGGCACGACCTCATCGCGCTGCTTTCGTCGGCGGATCTCTTTCTGCTCCCCTCGGCGCAGGAGAGCTTCGGCATGGCCGCGCTCGAAGCGATGGCCTGCGGTACGCCCGTCGTGGCTGCGCGTGTCGGCGGATTGCCTGAAGTGATCGACGACGGACAGACAGGGTTCCTCTGCGACGAGGACGACATCAACGCGATGGCGGCGCGCGGCATCGATCTGCTGACCGATAACGCCCTGCACGAACGCATTGCCGGCGCCGGCGCGATCGCGGTTCGGCAGCGCTTTTGCGAAGATCTCGTCGTGCCGCAGTACCTCGACTTGTATCGGGAAGTGCGCGGCTAGCCCCGGTGGTTTTCGGCCAGTACGGCATCCAGACAGCCCAGCAGGGTGTCGGCAGAGTAGGGTTTGCTGAGAAAGCGATCGGCGCGCGCGTGTGTTTCCGCGGTGTCCTGGTCGGCGACGAAAAGCGCCACCGCTTCCGCGCCGTTCGCCGCGTGAAGCACGCGATATCCATTCGACTCCAGCGTGCGCGTCGCGATCTGACGAATTGCGGCCTCGTCGTCGACGACCATGACTAGTTGCGCCCGTCCGCGCTTCCGCGCCTGCCGGGGCTGCGGCTTTTCCTGCACTGGACGGTCGACGTTGAGCGCCGGCAGGTACACAGAGAATGGCGATCCGTAGCCGAGCTCGCTCTGCAAATGAATGAATCCGCCATGACTCTTCACGATGCCGACAGTCGTCGAGAGACCGAGGCCGGTTCCGAGCCCGAAGTCCTTCGTGGTAAAGGAGGGCTCGAAGATCTTGTCGCGAAGCTCCGGGGGCACGCCGGTGCCCGTGTCGGCGACGGCGATGTCTTTCACGGTGATCGTCAGGCGGCCGCCGTCCGGCATGGCATCGCGCGCATTCACGAGCAGATTCAAAAAGATCTGATGAAGCTGTGTCGGGTCGCCCTGGATCATGGAGCCGCCGTCGGCACCCTCGAGACAGACGATGATCGAACGGGGGAAGGTCTCGCGCGTGACGGCGACAAGGTCGGCCAACAGCGCCGACGGATCGACCGCCACGCGCCGGCCGTCCATGCCCCGCGAGAACGACAGAACCTGTTTCAGCAGATCGGCGCCGCGTTGGGCGCTTGCGCGAATGGTCTCGATCAGCTCCGCGCCGCCGTCGCTTCGCACTTCCTCGCGGAGTAGTTCCGTCGCCATCAGGATCGGCGTCAGGACGTTGTTGAGATCATGCGCGATGCCGCCGGCGAGGCGGCCGACGCTCTCCATCCGCTGCGCATGGAGAAACTGTTTCTCGAGGCGTTCGTACTCGGTGAGGTCGCGAACCATTGCGAGGATGTTGCCGTCCGGCATTGTCGTCGCGATGACGTCGGCGCGGAACACCGAGCCGTCTTTGCGCCTGAATCGCCACTGTCGGCTGTACGCCTTTGTCTCGTTGATGGCCACCAGGGCGGGTTCGATGTGCGGGCGTTCATCCGGCAACACGAAAGACGCCGCGGTTTTGCCGACGATATCGGCGCGCTCGTGGCCAAGCATCTGGCAGAGGCTGGGGTTGGCGTCGAGATAGACACCCTGCGAGTCGGCGATGATGATGCCGTCAGGCGCGTAATTAAAGAGCGTCTGGTATTGCCATTCAGCTGCGCCGTTCTCCGGTGGAGTCATTCAGCCCCGATCGGATTCTCAGCCCGATCGATTCCGCGTTCGGCTACGATTCGCGGATGCGTCGACGACTTTTCCTTCTCGCGGCCGTGCTGCTGAGCGCCGTTCCCCCGGTGTCCGGCCAGGTGCCGCCAGAATACGGCCCGGCCAAAGGCACTTTGGTGATCGTTGGTGGCGCAATGACTGACAACTTCGGCATACCGCAGAAGTTTATTCAGCTCGCCGGAGGCCCGGCGAAGAAGTTCGTCATCATCCCGACCAACAACGGCAACAAGGATCGCGACGGCAAACCGGTTGTATATAAGGAGGAGACGGTCCTCGCGCCGTGGAAGAGGCGCGGGCTCACTAGTGTCGTGATGCTCCACACCTGGGATCCGAAAGTTGCCGACACCGAGGAGTTCGTCAAGCCGCTCGTCGACGCCGACGCCGTGTGGTTCGACGGCGGCCGCCAGTGGAACTCGGTTGATTCCTACATGAACACGCGCGCGTTGAAGGAATTCTGGAATGTGCTCAATCGAGGCGGCGTGATTGCCGGCAGCTCAGCGGGAGCGACGATTCAGAGCGACTATCTCGTGCGTGGCGATACGTCAGGTCCGGACATGATGATGACCGCGGAGCCGAATCACCAGCATGGCTTCGCGTTCGTGAAGAATTCGGCGATCGATCAGCACATCAATACGCGCAACCGCTGGGACGACCTGATTGCCGTCATCAAAAAATATCCGCAATACCTCGGCATCGGTCTCTCCGAAGACACGGCCATCGTCGTCACGGGCGACAAGTTTGAGGTGATCGGCCGCTGGAAGGTGGCCGTGCACGACAACACGCGCGTGTACGATCCGTGGGAAAAGCCGTATTTCGTGCTTTCCGCTGGCGATGTCTTCAACATGAAGACGCGCAAGATTGACAAACTCGGCAACGGCGCCGGCCGTTAACAAAACACCCGCGCGGGCGGTCAAAGGTTACGATGACGCCCGTGCGCCGACTGATCTCGCTCGTCCTGCTCGCCATATCCCTCGGAATGCTGTGCCTCGAGGCCCCGTGGGCCTTTGCGCGCGAGGCCTGGTTTCTTGTCGTCATGCTGGGCATCACCTTTGCGACGCGAACGGCGTCGTGGCGTGTCCCGCTCTCGGCGCTCGGTCTTGGTATCGGCATCGCGGCGCCCGCGATGATCGCCTGCGGCTGGTTGCTCGCCAAGGCCGGCTTCGACGTCTCGGAGGGCGGCATCGGCGGCTGGGGGTTTGTCCCCATCCTTGAAGAAGTCGTGAAGCTCTCGGTTGTGGCGCTCGCGGCGTGGCTCTATCGTCGGCGCTCACGCCTCGCATTCAATCCGTCTGACTGGCTGCTGGCCGGCTGCGCTGTCGGCGCGGGCTTCGCGATGGTGGAAAACGCGCAACTCGTGTCCAACAACCCAGGTGCGATGCGCGACATGGCGCGGCAGTACGGTCCATCGTGGCTGGTGCCGGGAGCTTGGGGCGCTGTCGGCTATGTCGGCCACGCGGCGGCGACGGGCATGGCGGCTGCGGGCATCGGCGTGTGGTCAGTTCTCCGGCGCGTTCCGGGCTCCAAGCCTCCTGTTGTGTGGGCGGCGCTCGTTGC
>JBKJHW010000127.1:0-9726 GCA_046598935.1 Vicinamibacterales bacterium
ACTCCGCGTAGTAAGAATCCCAATCTGCATTTGAATACTGGTCGGGGTTGCTCTCCGTGTTCCGGCTGATGATGCTCGCACAGACCGCGTCGGCGACGATTTCTGCAACCAAAACACGAAACTCCGGAGCGTCCTGGCCGGTAAAATCAGGAGCTTGCCCGAGATATCGCCGAAGTGATGGATGCTTGGCAGCGATTTCGAGCAGGTTGTTCCTCATTCTGTAGCGTTGGTTCACCAGATCGATGTCTTCTATCGTGATCTTAAGACTGGCTCCTAAATCTGGGCGGGCGATCACCGGCACAGAGATTTCCTGACCTAAGCCTTGAGCCTTGAGCGTAGTAGTCAATTCAGATTCTGGAAACGGCACAATTACATCGGCGTAGGCGACGTGAAGGGCCTCGTCTCGAATCAATGTCGCCGTTGCCGGCGCTTTGAGCCGTGGAGAGCCAGAAACCAGCTGAACAACCAATGGCTGGTCCACCATCGAATACGGTGCGAGGAGCCGCATCTTCTTTCTCTTGGTCCCGCACGGCGCACTATAACGAGCACGTTCAAACTGAAATCGATCTATGTGTGCATAACGGTCGGCACGCGTCGCGAACACCTCAATTGCTGATTCAGACAAGATCTCGCCAAGGCGGACGATCACCCCAGTCGCCGGAGTCGGCAAAACACCGGTCACCTTGAATCGGGCGCGAAGGACACCTGGCGTGGCAGGATGGGGCTCGAGAGCGCACACCGATTGATCCACACGAATGTCTTTCGACAATCTCTCGATGGAAATTGCCGTTCCGGTTTCGAACTCTGGGAAACGCTCTTGGAGCACAGAAAATGTAAAGTGCATGGACTCGCTCGCCACTAGTTGGGCGAATGGCGGCTGAAGCGAGAAGCCCTTCTGTGACAGCCCCAGAGAGCCGCCCTTGTTATCAGCGCCGACGGTCGAGTCGTCAGCATCGTGTTCCTTAATAAAGACCGAGGCGGCTCGTTCGAGTTCATTGAGCCGTCGCCTTGTACCGGCGTTCTCGATTGCTGCTTTCTGAGCTTCGGCCTGCTTCCTCTCTTGATCGACCAGAGGGCGAAGGCGCTTAAGGACCTCTTTGATCAGCGCCTCGGCGAACGGGTGTTCGCGAGTCAGTCCGGTACGTCGAGAGGGGTCTATTACCGGTTTGGGATTTGTGGCTTTGAAAGGCAGCTTCTTCTCAAACCTATCGTCGTACTCGTTCCATAGTTCATCAATCCCTTCGCAAACGAGACGGCCGAAGAATCGTTGCGCATGAACGTCACTCTCGAGACTTGCATCGAACAAAGAGGCTTCATGAATTGCATGCCTCGATTTTACGAGAATTCCGCCTAGTCGGAACCGGGGCGATTCTCTTGGCAATGCTTTAGACGATCGCTTGATTGTGAGCTTCGCCGAAATCTCCGCATAGCCAGGAATCGGAAATGTCTCACTAACCCGCTCCTCGCCTTGGATCACCGGCGCAACGAGCCTATCCAGTCTCTGCTTGTTGACGTCCAACAGCTGAACATGGCGCCTAGCGTTTTGCAGAATGTCCCGAATCGGAATCAGTTTGTTTAGGTTGTCGCGAAGTGTTTCGTGCTGAGGAATACGCTGTTCCTTGTCGAGGTCGATAGTCACAACAGTGCCAGTACCAGACTTGAGCCCAAGACGTTCCCGGACCTCCTCGGTGACCGCCTGTGATGCGAACGCTTGATACTCGAAGAACGAGTTAATGACGAACTTGTGATACTTCCCGTCCTGGGCAATTGACTCAAAGGTCACGTCGCCGAGAGCGGCGACGTCCTTCGCGCCACGAGAGTTCGTACCGCGGACGGCGAGACCTCGTTCAAGCCCGCTTTCCCGGCCGCCTAGTCTCGAGAGTTTTTTCCGCATTACCTCGGATGTCATTCCGTCTGCGAAGTCTCGTACCTTTAGGACTCCGCGCGAGTCGCCGCGCCTCCGCTCTATTTCGATATCAATTTGGCCAGCCGTCTGCAGAGTCTGGTATCGGTCGTCCGCATTTGTGACCAACTCTGTAATGGCATCGTAGACATCCGAGATCGCCAGTTTTGCCCCTTGCATCAGGTTCCTGGTGTCTGCCTGAATTCGTCCGCCGTGAACGACGTCGCTGGCCATACGCTCTCCTTATCTCTCTGTCTCGTACGCTAGCTGACACGCTGTAGAGAACTCTTCGATTTGGCTGATGCTGGCATTGATGCCAGTCCGAGTGAGTTCGTCGAATCGTTTTTGCCAAACAGACCCGTTTGCATCGACCCTGCATTTGAGGGCGGCGGCTAGTTCCCCGATCGACGGGGAAAAAGCCTCTGGACTCGCGATAAATTTTTGGTAGAGCGGCGTTTTCTCGAGCGTACGCGCCGTACGAAGGGCCGTTTGACGATGATTCTTTCGGTCCTTCGCCGAATCGGCGTCTTCGAAGCGGCTAAGGTTGGTCGAAATCCATCGCAGCCCGTTCTCAGTAAGGATCCATCCGTCTCGCCCTGGATCACCTTGGCTGCTGTGGCCTTCGATTCCTCCACTCAGTAATGCGCCGTATTTGTCTTTGCGCGCATCGGTGAGGGCCACCCTAACGATGTCTTTGTCGGGAAACTGAACGTGCTTAACCCAGGAAAAAGCATCAGGAAATAGCTCGAAGCACTTCAAGGCGACGTCCTCTGTATGGACCCGGCCGTTTGCGCCCCCCGCAAGGTATAGCGCGTACACCACCAACTCGCGGTTCGGCTTTGCCGATGCGGCGGTCACGGCCGCCTCTTGAATGAGAACGCGTTGCCAGAACCCGCACTTTCCTGTTTGAACTTGCTTCGAAGCTGTTTCATCTCTGCTTCGAGCGCGTCCACTATTTGAGCAACGTGTTCCGGCGTGTAGTCGTAGTTGGCCCGATTCGAAAGGTTCCCGATTAGACGAAGCCGACGGAGCGCTTCCGTCATGCGGCGCTGCGCCAAGCGTTCAAACCGTTGAACCTTGGATTCTTTTGTAGTCTTCAGTTTGCTTGCCAAGTCGAAATATATCGTATTAGCTGTCACTACATATGTCAAATGTAGCGATTAATGACGACATATATCTCGAGGCAGCATCAAAACCGCTTGAGCGAGCTCCCAGGGCATCGGAGGGCAGGGGCATGGGCCTGATGTCGATGGTCCAGGCCACGCGGTCGCTGGCAAAAGCGGCCGATCGCCCGAACTAAAGTTCGGGCCTACACAGCGGCCGTAGGCCGGAACTTTAGTTCCGGCGATATGATCGCGGAATGCAACTCAAGCATGCTGTGATCGCTTTGGTTTTCCTCGCGCCTGCTTGCTCCAAGGAACCGGCCGCGCCGCCGCCAGCTCAGAGTGTCGCGCTGAAGGATCTGCCAAACATCAACACGGATCTCGCGCTCGCCGACATCAAGAAGCTGTCTTCGGATGAATTCGAGGGGCGCGCGCCCGGGTCGAAAGGCGAAGAACTCACGGTTCAGTACCTGACCGAGCAGTTCAAGGCCGCTGGTCTCGAGCCCGGAAATCCGGACGGCACCTGGACCCAGGCCGTGCCGCTCGTCAGCCTCGCGCCGACCGGCGTCTCGCCGCTCGTCGTCACATCGAAGACCGGCAAGACGCGCAACTTCAAAATTCGCGATGAGTATGTGCCGTTCAGCCGCCGCGTTGAGGAGAAGGTCTCGCTCGACAAATCGCCGATCGTGTTCGTCGGCTACGGCGTGCAGGCGCCGGAATATCAGTGGGACGATTTCGCCGGCATGGACGTCAAGGGCAAGACGATCGTCGTGTTGGTCAACGACCCGCAAGTGAAATCCGAAAATTCTCAATCCCTCGATCCCAACATTTTCAATGGGTCTTCGATGACCTACTACGGGCGGTGGACGTACAAGTTCGACCACGCCGCTGAGCTCGGCGCCGCCGGCGTGATCATCGTGCACGACACGCCGACCGCCGGTTATCCATTCACGGTTGTCCAGGGCATGGGCGGCGAGCGATTCAATCTCGTGACGCCGAACAAGAACGCTGACAAAGCGGCCGTGGAATCGTGGATCTCCACCGATGGCGCGCGCGAACTGTTCAAGTTGTCGGGCCTCGACTTCGACGCCGAGAAGGCCAAGGCCGCGACGCGCGGGTTCAAGCCGGTTGACCTCAACCTGTCGGCCTCGCTGAATTTCACGCAGAAGATGCGCACGCTGAATTCGCGCAACGTGATCGCGAAGCTCACCGGTTCGGATCCGGCGCTCAAGAACGAGTACGTGGTGTTCACCGCGCACTGGGATCACTTCGGCATCGTTCAGCCGGTCAAGGGCGACAACATCGCCAACGGCGCGCAGGACAACGCATCCGGCACGGCGGGCATCCTCGCGATGGCGCGCGCCGCGAAGCTGGTCCAACCAGCGCCGAAACGCACCATGCTCTTCCTTGCCGTCACCGCCGAAGAGCAAGGCCTGCTGGGCTCGGCCTACTACAGCCAGTTCCCGCTGTATCCCCTGAACAAAACGCTCGCGAACATCAACGTCGACAACAACCTTTCGCTCATCGGCCGAACCTCCGACCACATCGTCGTCGGCCTCGGGGCGTCGGACCTCGACGACTACCTGCGTGACGCGGCGACTGAGCTGGGCAAGACCTTGAAGCCGGACGCCGAACCGGAAAAAGGCTTCTATTACCGCTCCGATCACTTCAACTTCGCAAAAGCCGGCGTGCCCGCGCTCAACGCGGGTAACGGCGACGACGTCATCGGCAAGCCGGCGGGGTACGGGCGCCAGAAGAAGGACGAGTACACCGGGAGTATTTATCACTCGCCGCAAGACAACTTCATGAGCGACTGGGACATGACCGGCTACGCCGAAGACGCGAAGCTGCTCTTCGCCGTGGGCTACCGCGTGGCGCAAGCCGGCAAGTTCCCGGAATGGAAACCGGGCAACGAGTTCAAAGCGATTCGCGACAAGTCGATGTCGGTCAAGTAAGCAGCGCGGAGTGTCAACGACCATGGCGTGGGCTGCGTGGCCCCCAGAAAGCGCTAAAACGGGTTGTTCTGTCGGGAACTGCGGGCCAGAGGTCGATGTGGGACTGTCGGGGCATGTCCCCAGTTGTGCTCGCTCACATTCTTCTCGCTGCCGTGGCTCTCGCGGCACCTGCCCAGACCACGCCCGCTGCACCCGCCCAGACAAACCCTGCTGTGCCCGCGCAGGCCAAGCCGGCGACGTCTACGGCTTTCGACGCCGGCCTCGGACTTCAAGTCGCGCTCGATCGCGCCGGATTTTCGGTGGGCGTGATCGACGGCGCGCCCGGCGGAAACACCCGGAAAGCCGCCGCCGCGTACCAATCGGCCAACGGTTCGCCAGTAGCGCTCGGCACGGCACCCGCGCTGACGCAGTACACGATCACCGCGGCCGATGTCGCCGGTCCGTTCGCGCAGAATATTCCCGCAGACATGATGGCGAAAGCGAAGTTGCCGGGCCTGTATTACTCATCGCCCGCCGAAGCGCTCAGCGAGAGGTTCCACACGTCGCCCGAAGTGCTCAAGAAGCTGAACCCGACGGCGGCATTTGCCGCGGGGGAAACAGTGACGGTGCCTAACGTCATCGTGATCGACTTGCCCGCCGCGACGCCAACTCCGAGCGCGGCGAAGGCGCCTGCGGCTGATGCGGCGAAAACGCCACCGGCGCCTGCGGCGAAACCGGCCGCGGTCACGGTCACGGTCTCGAAAGGCGTGTCAGCGGCAACAGTGACCGACGCGAGCGGCAAAGTGATTTTCTACGCGCCCGTTACGAGCGGCAGCGGGCACGATCCGTTGCCGATCGGCAAGTGGACCGTCACGTCGGTCGTGCGCAACCCGACGTTCAACTACAACCCTGATCTTTTCTGGGACGCTGAGCCTTCCGACAAGAAAGCAAAGATTCCAGCCGGACCGAATGGCCCGGTCGGTGTCGTGTGGATCGACATCAGCAAGCCGCACTACGGCCTTCACGGAACGCCTGAGCCGCGCACGATCGGCCATACGCAGTCGCACGGATGCGTGCGGCTGACCAATTGGGATGCGACGCGGCTCGCGGGTCTCGTGTCGAAAGGGACTCCGGTCGTCTTCACGCGGTGAATCGCCTCCTGAGACATCACCCCACATTTCAGGAAGCCATCGTCGGCGTCCTGTGTGGGTTCCTGCTTGGAGTCGTCGTCACCGCCGGCATCGCGTGGCGGTTGACGCATCGGGTGCCGGAAGTCACGACCCAGCCGAGCGCGCCGGAAGCGACGCTCGTCGCGCCGCCTGCAACACCCAGATCGGCTGCGGCCGCGAAGGCGGCGGCTGATCCACCAGTCGTGACGGCGCCCGCCCCCGTACCGGCCGCGCCGACTGCCGAGTCGACGAACGCGGTCGATGACCTGCGAAGACGCAAGCTTGATCTGCCGGTGCAAGGCGCGTCACGCGGAGAGCTTCGCAATTCGTTCAACGAGCGCCGCGATGGCACGCGTGTGCACGAGGCGATCGACATGCTGGCGCCGCGCAACACGCCGGTACTCGCCGTGGAAGACGGCACGATCGTGAAGTTGTTCAACAGCAAAGCCGGCGGGATCACGGCGTACCAGTTCGATCCCACCTCGCGGTACGTCTATTACTACGCGCATCTTGAGAAGTACGCGCACGGCCTCGCCGAAGGAAAGAAAGTACAGCGCGGCCAGGTGATCGGCTACGTCGGCACAACAGGCAACGCGGGGAACACACCGCATCTTCATTTCGCGATCTTTCAGCTCACGGAGAAAAAAGAGTGGTGGAAAGGCACGCCGCTCGATCCGTACCCGATCCTGAAGTAATCACATGAGAGCATTCGCGATTTCAGCCATTTCCATCCTTCTGTCAGCCGGCCTTACGGCGATCAGGCCTCCGGCGCAACCGGGCGTCCTGCTCCTCGCGCACGGCGGTTCAGAGGCGTGGAACCAGAATGTTCGCGACATTGCGGCCGCCGCAAACGGCGCGATGCCGGTCGAGGTCGCCTTCGGGATGGCGACGCGCGCGGAAATCCAGGCGGCGCATGATCGGCTCGTCGCGCGCGGCGTCACAGACATCGTCGCCGTGCCGCTCTTTATTTCATCGCACAGCACGGTGGTCACGTCGACCGAGTATCTCCTCGGACTTCGCAAGGACATGCCGGCGGATTTGAAGATCTTCGCGGCGATGTCGCACGGAGCGAGCGCAGCCGCGCACGTCGGCCACGTCATGCCGGCCGAAGGCGGCACAAAGCCGGTCGCGCTTCGTCTGCCGGTGCGCATGTCGCCGGCGCTCAACGCGCACCCCGTCGTCGCCGAAATTCTACGGTCGCGCACCGCCGCGATCAGTCGCTACCCTGTACAAGAAACGCTGATCCTCGTCGCGCATGGCCCGAGCGACGATGACTCCAACGAGCGATGGCTCGCTGACCTCCGAGTCACGGCCGCACGAGTGAAGGCTGACGGCTACGCCTTCGTCGATGTGATCACCGTAAAAGACGACGCGCCAAAGGCGGTTCGCGACGCGGCGACAGCGGAGCTGCGCGCGCTCGTCGTGAGACGGTCGTCCAGCGGCACGCGCGTGCTGATCGCTCCGGTGCTGCTCTCGTTTGGCGGCATCGAAGCAGGCATTCGCCAACGGCTCGAAGGTCTCAATTACGAGATCACGACAGCTGCGCTCGCGCCCGATAGCCGGCTCGTGACGTGGGTGCTGGAGATGGCCAAAGCAAAGTAGTCGCTGAAGACGGTTGTCACTCCCGCAGCGACGCCAACCGCCACCGTCACGCCGACGCGGCCGAGCACACTGCGCACCACGCCGGTTGAGTTCGCGCCGAGCGCCATGCGCACAGCGATCTCAGAGCGGCGTCGATTCACCGAGTACGACGTCACGCCGTACAGCGGTTAGCACTAAGATTGAAGATTCATGCGCCTGGTGCGATGGATCGTCCGCACTGCCGGAGCCGCACTTGTCGGCTTTCACGCGTGGCTGTTCGTCAGCCAGTGGGCCGACGGCCGGCTTCAGACCGATCCGGCGCTGCTCCTTCGCTGGGCGGCGGCACTCGGCCTCGCGGCTGCGCTCATCTGGCTCGGGCGCGAAGGCACATCGCTCGTCAGCCGGCAGGCAATCGTCATCTGGCTGCTGGCCGCGCTCCTCCACGGTCCGGCCGTCACGGCCAGGACCGCCGACCTTCAAGCGCTTCCGCAAACAGCGGCGAGCTTGTTGATCCACACGACGGCCGCCGCCGGCGTATTCGGCGTCGCGTTGTGGGCGCTCTGGCTCATCGCCGGACTTTCCGCTCGTCGCAGTTCACGGCAGTACGTAGGGCGGCCTGTTCTCCAGACCACCGCCCGACCAGACAACGGATTCTCACTCCTCGTCGGCGCAAGACCCCCACCAGCACACAGCTAGCGCAAGCGGCGGACCTGGAGACCAGTCCGCCCTACGTACGCCACGTGATACGTGACGTACGCCTTGTGACGTTTGACTTGTGACTTGTGACTTCAAGTTGGGGGATTTCCATGCTTGCTCGTGTGTTTGCTATGTGTGTGTTCACTGCCGCTATTCTGTCGGTAGCTTCTGCGGCAATTGCCGCGACTCTTTCCGGCGTCATCACCGACGCCTCGGGTGCTCCGATTCGCTCGGCACGTGTTGTGGTTCGCGATCTGGCCACCGGCAAGGAACTGACGGCCATCACGGGTGCCGACGGCCGGTACGAAATCGATACAAAAACAAAGGGCACGTTCCTGCTCGTCGTAACTCGCGAAGGATTCACGGAAGCCGCGCGCACGATCGTCGTCACGACGCCTGATCAGCCGATCTCGACGCCGGTCCGTCTCGAAGTCGGCGGTGTTTCGGCACAGGTCACGGTGACGCCCTCGCGCGGAGCGCGCGAAGCGCGGCAGATTCCGCTGCACGTGGAGTCGATTTCGCGGCAGCAGATCGCCGATTCGAATCCGGTATCGACGGGACAGGCCATCGCGGCCGCGGCCAATGTCACGCCGGTCGGCGACGGACCGTTCGGTGTCCGTCCGCGCCTCCGCGGGCTTGATTCGACGAGGCTCCTCGTGCTCATCGACGGCGAGCGCCTCAACACGGCGCGCCTTGCCACGGGACGCGCCGGCGCGGAAACGGGGCTCGTCGCCGCCGACAGCATCGAGCGCATCGAAATCGTGAACGGCGCCGGCACGCTGATGTACGGATCCGACGCGATGAGCGGCACGATCAACGTCACGACCAGCCAGCCGCGATTTTCCGCGGCGGCCCGCGGCGTCTACGCCTTCAACGGGTACTACAGCTCGAATGAAGACGGCATGCGCGGTTCGTTGACGCTCGGCACCGAAGGGCCGCGGTTCGCGGTTCGCCTTCAAGCCGGCGCCGAGCAGTTCGACAACTACACCGCCGGACAAATCGGCATCGAAGACACGCGCCCGTTCTACGCCTCTGGCCAGCTCAAGCAAGCCGACACGATCGACACGAACTTCGGTTTCAAATTCAAAGCGTTCCCCGATCCGTTCAACGCGCCGTATACGCGCACGGACGCCAGAGTCCCGAATTCCGCAGCAACCGCGAACTTCGTCAACGCGGCCGGCATGGCGAGAATCGGCGATCGGCAGACGCTGACGCTCCGTTACCAGCAACGCCGCGCGAAGGACATCGGCTTCCCCGATTTCGCGGAGCCGTACTTCTTCAACGCGCAACGGCTGGCCAAAAGCGATCTCGACCGGTACTCGGCGCGTTACGAGCTGCAG
>JBKJHW010000065.1:0-3626 GCA_046598935.1 Vicinamibacterales bacterium
AGCACGCGCTCGTGCGCGTTGTAGGCGCGGCGCGCGGACTTGAAGGCGCCCGCCATGCTGCCGAGCACGGCGGCGGCGTAGCCGCCCTTGAGCGCCCAGGCGGATCCGGAATCGAAGAGCGCCTGCGGATCCTTCGGCTTCTTTGCCAGCGATGCATCCGACAGCGCGATGGCCTTCTGGATGTTCTTCTGAAAGATCGCTTCGAGATCCGGCGCCGGCTTCGGCACGTTGAACTGCGTCTCGGAGATGTGCCCCATGTAGTGATCGATCGAGGCGGCGCCGCGGCGGAACACCATCTCCATCCACGCGACGGTCGCAACAGCGCGGTAGGTCATCGGATCGTTCGGGTGTTCGGCGATCAGACGGTTGCCCTCGGCGTAGGCGTCCGCATAGTCGAGGTTGTAGGCAAAATCGAAAACACGTTCGTACGAGTCAGAGGGTTCGTACGAGCCAGAGGGTTCGTACGAGTCAGAGGGTTCGTACGATCCAGGGCGTTCGTACGGATCTGAGGGTTCGGCGACTACACCTTGCGCCAGTAGATGCACAACGGCGAAAGCCGCGGCCACCATCCGCAGTTTCACAGCGTGAACTCCCGGGCGTCTTTCGCATTCGCGACCGCAAGCTTGGCCGCGATGACGTCTTCGACGGCGAGGCCGAGCGACTTGAAGACGGTGACGTCCTTTGCGTGCGTTCGGCCCACGATCGTGCCGCTGATGACCTGGCCGAGCTCGCCGAGGACGTGCGTCTCGGCGATACAGCCTTCGCTCAGCGGAATCAGCACTTCGCCTGCCTCCTTGAAGGCCGCGGCTCTGGAATCGACGAACACACGCGCCCGCGCAAAAAGGGCCGATTCCATTTCGCGCTGATCCGGCCGGCACGCGCCAACCGCGCAGATGTGCGCGCCGTCGGCGACATCCACGCTGTCGATGACCGGAGTTCGTGAGGCGGTGGCGAGGACGATGATCGAGGCGCCGTGAGCGGCCTCGGAGGCGGTTGTGCACGCGCGAACTGTCACGGCTTGCCCTCCGGAGCCTTGGCGAAGCAGGGCGGCCTGTTCCTCTCTCGCGAAACGCTCGCGATTCTCCGCGGTCGGGCTCCATACGCGGACGTCGGTAAGGTCCCGAACGTGCCGGATGGCTTCGAGATGGCTGCGTGCCTGCACGCCGCTGCCGATGATGGCGAGCACGGACGCGTCTTTGTTGGCGAGATGGCGCACGGATACGGCTGAAACGGCGGCGGTGCGCGCCTCGGTGATGTAGCGGCCGTCGAGCAGGGCGGCGAGCGCGCCGGTCGCGTGATCGAGCAGGATGATCGTCGCGAGATGCGACGTGAGACCGAGCGTGTGATTGCCGTGATACACCGTCACCAGCTTCGCGCCCACCGCCAGTTCATCGTCAATCGACGCCGGCATCACGCCGAAGTAGTTCTTGTCTCGGCCGACTTCGAGAACGGTGCGCAGCGGCTGCGTGACCCGGCCCGCGGAGAACGCCGACAGCGCGCCCTCCATGGCGTCAATCAGCTCAGGCATCTTTAGCGAGGCTCGAACCTCCGCCTCGGACAACAGCTTCGGCATAAGAGCATCGTAAGGCAGAAGTGAAAAGGCAGAAGGCAGAAGTACTTCTGACTTTTGCCTTTACACTTCTGCCTTCAACATGCGTTTCCAAACCATCGACGCGCACACGGGCGGCGAACCTCTTCGTCTTATCGTTGACGGATGGCCCGAGCCCCACGGCAAGACCATCCTCGAGAAACGGGAATACGCAAAACGTAAGCAGGACCACCTGCGCCGCGTGCTGATGTTCGAGCCGCGCGGCCACGCCGACATGTATGGCGCGCTGCTGACAGAACCTGAACGCGCGGACTCAGATACCGGCGTGCTCTTCATGCACAACGAGGGTTATTCCCTCATGTGCGGTCACGGGATCATCGCGGTCACGAAGATCCTCATCGAGCGGAAGATGATGCCGGGCCCCTCCATAACCTTTGATGCGCCAGCCGGGCAGATAAAGGCTCACTACCACGACGGGAGCGTCTCGTTCATCAACGTGCCGTCGTTTGTCCTCGCAGCGGGCGTCCCGGTCACGATTGGCGCGCGGACGCTCAGAGTGGATGTGGCTTTCGGCGGCGCCTTCTACGCCGTCGTCGACGCAGAGGCGGCGGGACTCGCGGTGGTGCCCGAGAAGCTGACGGAGTTGCGCGCGATGGGGAATGCGATTTCCCGTGCGGTTGAGAAGGCCGTCAAGGTCGTGCATCCGACCGAGCCAGGGCTCAACAGCGTCTACGGCACGATTTTCACGGGGCCTCCGGATGCCGCCGGCGCGGATCTGAAGAACGTGACGATCTTTGCGGACAGGGAAGTCGATCGATCGCCGTGCGGAACCGGCACTTGCGCTGTGCTTGCGGTTTTGGACGCCATGGGCCTGGCTCACCAGGAAAAACCCTTCGTGCACGAAAGTATCGTCGGCTCGACGTTCAGTGCGCGCGTGTCGGCGCGCACAACAGTGGGGGACTTCGCGGCGATCGTGCCGGAGCTGACCGGCCGCGCGTCGATCACCGGCGATCACACGTTCGTGGTTGAGCCGGACGACCTGTTCCCAAAGGGCTTCCGGCTTTAAAAGCGCTCGCGGATTCTTGCGGGCTTTGTCAGCTTCTCGCCGGCGACTTCGACTGTTACCGTGTAAGTACCAACGCCGGCCAGCGGCCAGAGCGCGCGGTTCATGCCGCGCCTGGCTGGACCGTCGAGCGTGCGCACGGTGGCGCCGGACGCATCCGTCACCGTGATCTTTGCGCCTGCGGCCGCGTCGGCCTTCAAGTAGTAGTTGATGACGATCGCTTCCGGTTCATTCGGCACGGCAACGAACCCGTCGCCAAACAATCGATAGTTCATACCCTGCGTGCCGAACCCATAGCGGGCCTTCGGTTCGATGTCGAAAAGATGCGCGGCCTTGTCGAGCATCGCCGCCGTGACTTCCGGCATGAACGATACGTCGCCTGACCACAGCGCACGGCCGTAGGTCGCGAGCACCAGATCGTTCTCGCGCGGATGGATCACGAGATCGTGCACCGCGACCGTCGGCAGGTTCGCCAGCATCCGCGTCCACCGCGCGCCCTCGTCGATCGTCACCCACACGCCGCGGTCGTTGCCGACGTAGAGAAGGTTCGGGTTCTTTTTGTCCTGCACGACGACGTTGATTGAGGACGCCGGCAGGTCGCCGGAGATCGATGTCCATGTGGCGCCGAAATCTGTCGTTTTGTAAAGGAACGCGCGGAAGTCGTCGTTGCGGAAGCCGTTCTTCGAGACGAACGCCGTGCCGGGCGCGATGTGCGACGCGAATACGCGGCTCACCCACCGGTCTTCGAGCGCGCCCGCTCTGATGAGCGCCGGCGTGACGTCCGTCCATGCCCCGCCCGCGTTACGTGTCACCTGCACCTTGCCGACGTCTGTGCCGACCCAGATGGTTCCATCGGCGATCGCGCTCTCGGAGATCGTCGTGATCGTGCAGAACGGCACGTTCTTCTGCAGCCGCTCCGGGTTGTTCGTCGTGAGGTCCGGGCTGATGGCTTCCCAGGTATCGCCGCGGTTCTTCGAGCGGAAGAGCAACTGCGCGCCGGCGTAGATCGTGTTG
>JBKJHW010000005.1:0-28643 GCA_046598935.1 Vicinamibacterales bacterium
CGACCACCGGCTTAGAAGGCCGGTGCTCTATCCACCTGAGCTACGGGCGCGCCAGACTATTATCAACCATCGTCAGCGCGTTACCGCTTCAGCGGGATTTGCGCCCCGACGCTCCACGAGACGACGTTGGCGGGCGGACCGGACGGTCCGGCGATTCGATGCGCGGCGCCGACACTGAGCCGGACGTACGCGATCATCACGCCGATTTCCACGCCGGCGTACGTGGACTTGGCCGTCGCGCCGCGCGGTTCGCCCCACGTGCGGTACACGACTCCCCGCACGTCCGACTCGAAGTATTCGAGAATGCCGGCTGGTCCGAACGACAGCCTGGCGCCGGCTTGGCCGACGCCACCGTCGATGATGAATCCTCGCCGTCTGAAACCGCCGGATTCGGCCGTCGGCAGGAACACCGAAAGCCCCGCGAACGTTCGCAGCGGAGCGCCGTACTGCACGCTGGCGAGGACCAGCGGATTTCGCGTCGGCGGCACCGGCGGCGACGCCTGACAGGCGCTCGACGCAAGCGCGAACGCGATCAACAAACCGATCACGGGCGGAGTCTATACCTAGAAAAGTCAGAAGTTAAAAGGCAGAAGGCAGAAGTCTGGAATGCGCCGTCGCACGACTTCTGACTTCTGACTTCTGACTTCTGACTTCTGCCTTTTTAACGTTTGCCTTCCGGCGACGCGCTATTGCGTCTTGCGCAGCGTCCGCACAATCCTCGTCGCCGGGAAGCCGTCGAGGCCGACGATGACGCGGACGATGTAGTCGCCCGGCGGCAGGGCGGCGAGGTTGACCGGCGTCATCACGAGATATTTGTCGGGCTCCTGCGATCCCGAAATCTTCGGCTGCAGCGTGGCGAGCGCGGGCCCGTTCAGCGTCGACGCCAGTTCGATATTGACCGACACCGGCATGCCCGGCTTGCCGCCGTAGAGCTCGAAATAGACGGTCGCGGTCGGCTCGTTCGTAAACTGCAGCTTCGGCGTGAAACCGTTTTCCGTGGTGCCGATGAGGATCGAGCTGAGCGAAAGGCCGCTCGCCGCTGGCGTGAGGTTCGCGTCAACCGCGACGTCCGCGGCGCCCGCGCGGCCGGCGGCATCGGTCACGGCCACGCGCGCGCGATACGCGCCGGGCTGCTGATCGAACGTGGCCATGAGCGCGGGGCCCGTGAGTTCCGCCGCCGTCGCCGTCCATTGGCCGACGAGTTTGCCGGCGCCATCGTAGAGCCCGACAGCCGCCGCGGCGAGTTTCGTGCCGGGCACGCCGGTCTCCGCAACAGCCATCACGCGGATCTTCGCGCCCGCGCGCGACGAGAACGCATGCACGCGCAGCGGCACGTCGCGATAGACGGTTGACGTGCGCAACATCTCTTTCGGCGACGGCGCGGTTTTGGCCGGCGCGGCCGCGGGCTTTCCGAGCGCGACCATCGGCCGCGCACGCACAGTGACGTCGGCGCGCGACGTCCTGACCGACACTTGCCGAAGCGCGGCCGACATGTCGCCCGGCTCCAGTTCGACGGTCGCGTTGTAGTACGACGACGTCTCCGTCGCGATGCGCTGGAATCCTGGCTCGTCGCTGCCGGCCATGTGCCAGAGAGAACCGCCCGTGAGGCTGGCAATGCCTTCGAGACCGGCGACGGTCGAGTCCGCCGCCGACGGTCCCGCGGCGCCCAACTGCTCCGGCTGCACGACGTAGATGCGCGCGCGCGCCGACGCCGCGATGGCGCCCAACCGCGTGTACTCGTCCGGCGAAAGTTCGCAGTCGCCGACTCGTCCGCGGCCGAGCGAGGTGTTGCCGGACGTCACGTTGTTGCGCGGGCCAATCAAGCTCGATGAGACAAAGATCACGTCGGTCGGCGTTTCAGCGTTGGCGCGCTGCGCCAGAATCGCCTGCATCCTCTGCAGCGTGAGCCGCGACCGGCACGCGGCGTCATTAGCGGTTTCCGCAGTTGGCCTGGCGCCGGCAAACCTGGCCGTCGCCTCGCGCAGCTTGGCGTGATCGGTGGTCAGGTCCACCGCCAGGCCGCCGTGCGGCACGGTGAAAATCGCGGCCGAATCGCGCGGGCCCAGTGCGTTGATGTAGAGCAAAAGGCCGTCGCGGACGCGCTGCTCGCGGCCGGTGGAGATCGTCTCGTTGTCGATGATGATGTAGGCCGCGCGCCCGCCGCCGGACGCGACGTTCGATCCAAACGGCGCGGGCAGCGGATCCCCAGCGGTCGCGCCGCCGGCGTCACGCTTTACAAACTGGAGGTCTTTGACGACGCGCGGTTTGCCGTCGACGCGAATCGTCACGTCACCTGGCGTCAGATCCGTGATCGGCTGGCCCTTGGCGTCCACCGCGACGAAATCGACGACGATCGTTGGCGCGGCGCCGGTGCCGATGGCGCGCTGTGTCTGGTGCGCGCTCGGCACTGCGAAGGCAACGGTTCCGGCCAGGACTGAGAGCAGCAGGGTTCGCATGGTTCTAGATGTCGAGGCGGCTGTTGTTGGTTTCCTTCATGGGCCACATGATGGCGAGGCCGATGAGGCCGTAGGCCATGATGTAGTACGCGGGCGCCAGCGGGTGGCCGAGCGTGTCGATCAGCCATGTCGCGACAAGCGGGGCCGTGCCGCCGGCCAGGGCGAGGGAAATGCTGTAGGCCACGCTCATTGACGTGACGCGCGATCGCAGCGGGAAGATCTCCACGAGCATCGCGCCCTGAAGGCCCAGCGCCATGCCGAGCGGCACAGCCAAAACCATCTGCGCGAGGATGAAGCTGCCCGGCGCGCCGTACAGCATGACGTTCAGCGCGGTGTAGATGCAGGCCATCACCACAACGGTGAGGATCATCATCAGCTTGCGGCGGCCGACTTTGTCCGACAGCCACCCGCCGAGCGGTTTCGCAAACAGCACGACGAAGAGACTCAGCGTGTTGGCGAGCAGAAATTCCGAACCGGAAGGGCCGGCCAGCGCTTTGCGCCGCTCGACTGCGAACGTGAAGGTCATGTAGTACGCCGCGTTGGTCATGGCGACGATGCCGAAGGTCTGCACCATCGGCTTCCAATCGGCGACGAGCGACGGCCAGAGGGGCTGCCGAATCGTGATCGCTTTGAGGCCTTCGTCCGTTTCGCGGATGCCGCGCCGCAGCAGGTAACCGACGGCGAGGAACAGGATGCTGCCGACGAACGGGATACGCCAGCCCCACGCGTTGACGTCGTCCGGCGACATCGACGCGTTGATGAGATACGCGGTGCCCGATCCGAGGATGAAGCCCATCGTCGTGCCGGCGGCGGTCGAGCTGCTGACGAGGCCGCGCATCAGCGGCGACGAGCCTTCGGTCGTGTAGACCATTGATCCGGTGAATTCACCGCCCAGCGAGAAGCCCTGGAGGACTCGCATCAGCAGGAGCAGCGCGGGCGCGGCGAGCCCGATCTGGTTATAGGTCGGAAGCAGTCCCAGGATGAGCGTGGCGCCGCCCATCAGGCTGATCGAGAGCGTGAGGAGCGCGCGCCGGCCGATGCGATCGCCGACGCGGCCAAGCACGAGGCTGCCGAGCGGGCGGGCAAGGAAACCCAGTGCAAATGTGCCGAACGTCAGCAGTTGCTGCACGGCCGGCGTCGATGTCGGGAAGAACTGATGGCCGATGTTGCTGGCGAAATATCCGTAGACCGCGAAGTCGAACCATTCGAGCACATTGCCGATGAGGCCGGCGAGTGCGGTGCGTAGGGGCGACTGTGCGGGTGCCGTTGTCTGAGCCATCAATCCTCCGGTGTGACGTCGGGATTCTACTGTGTTTGCTATGATCGCGCCCACCTATGACGAGCAAGGGTCTGTCGCAGTCACAGAAGATTTTCATCGGGCTGTTCGTCGGCATCATCGCCGGCATCCTTATTAACTGGTACAGGCCGGACCTCGCGCCCATCGCGAAGGTGTTCAGCGATGTCTTCCTGCGGCTGATCAAGATGATCATCGCGCCGCTGATCTTCGCCACGCTCGTGGCCGGGATCGCGGGCGCCGGCCACTTCAAGGCCGTCGGCCGGATGGGCCTGCGCGCGATCATTTACTTCGAGATCGTCACGACCATCGCGCTGCTGATCGGCCTCGTGCTGGTCAACGTCCTGAAACCAGGCGTGGGCGTCGTGCTGCCCGCCACGGCCACGCAGGCCTCGCAGGCGCCGCAGACGTGGTCGCAGATTCTGCTGCACGTCATCCCCACCTCTGTCGTCGACGCGATGGCCAAGGGCGACGTGCTGCAGATCGTGATCTTCAGCATGTTCTTCGCGATCGCGCTCGGCATGATCGGTGAAAAGGGCAGGCCTGTCGTTGAGTTCTGCGAATCGCTCGCCGAGACGATGTTTAAGCTGACGAACATCATCATGCATTACGCGCCCATCGGCGTCGCCGCCGCGATCGCGTACACGATCGGCGTGTCCGGTCTGGGCGTGATGAAGAACCTGGCGGGCCTCATCGGCGCGCTCTATCTCGGGTTGATCATCTTTGTCGTGTTCGTGCTCGTGCCGGTGGCGCTGATGTTCAAGGTGCCGCTGCGCAAATTCGTCAACTACTCGAAGGAACCGTGGCTGATCGCGTTCTCGACGTCCACGAGCGAGGCTGCGCTGCCGCTCGCGCTCGAGAACATGGAGAAGCTGGGCGTGCCGCGCCGGATCGTCTCGTTCGTGATGCCGCTCGGCTACACGTTCAATCTCGATGGCACGACGCTGTATCTATCGATGGCGTCCATCTTTGTTGCGCAGGCGGCGGGCGTCGATCTCACGGTCGGCCAGCAGGTCACGATGATGCTGACGTTGATGCTCACGAGCAAGGGCGTGGCCGGCGTGCCGCGCGCCGCGATTGTCATCCTCGCGGGCACGCTCGCCAGCTTCGGGCTGCCGCTTGAGGGCGTCACGCTGCTGCTCGGCGTGGACGCCATCATGGACATGGCCCGCACGTCCGTGAACGTCGTCGGCAACTGCCTCGCGACGGTTGTCGTGGCGAAGTGGGAAGGCGAGTTTAAGGAAACGGCGATCGAGAAACCTTTATAAAGGCAGAAGTGAAAAGGCAGAAGGCAGAAGTGGGGTCCGGTGTTCGCGAAATTTGCAACCTTTCGATCGCTGAACGATCGAGAAATCTGCAATGCGCCGGCCGTCTGCGTCCGTAAGCGAGTCGGCGTGATTCTTGCTGCCCTGTGTGGGCATGCGATACCAAACCAGCCTCAAACAACGGTCCTTTGATCTCGCCTCTGAACTGATGCGCGCGGCTCCGCAGATCGCGCGAGCAGGCCCGCAGCAGGCCCATATTGCCCAACAGCTGTTCCGCGCGGCGTCTTCAGTAGGAGCGTCACTCGAGGAAGGCGAAGTGGCGCTGAGCCGCAAAGACATGGCGCACAAACACGCTCTTGCCCTGCGCGAAGCGCGGGAAACAGCCTATTGGTTGCGCATGCTGGCCCAGTCCGGCGAACCAGGGGCGGCCTTGGAACCTCTCACCCGCGAAGCCTCAGAGATTGTCGCGATGCTTACAGCCTCCGTTAAAAAGCTGAGAGCGGCTGAAGGCAGAAGTTAGAAAGCAAAAGTCACAAGTTAAAGACTTCTGCCTTCTGCCTTTTTACTTCTGCCTTCTAGCGCCTTTTCACTTCTGCCTTCTCAGTGGCCGTTTTCTCCCGAAAGCTCCTTCACGACATCGCCGATCACCGCCTTCGCGTCGCCGAAGAGCATCAGCGTGTTGTTCGCGTAGTAGAGCTCGTTGTCGATGCCGGCGAAGCCAGGATTCATGCTGCGTTTGATCGCGAGCACTGTGTGCGCCTTGTCGGCGTCGATGATCGGCATGCCGAAGATGGGGCTCGATGCATCTGAGCGAGCCGCCGGATTGACGACGTCGTTGGCGCCGATGACGAGGCACACATCGACCTGCGCCATGTCCGGGTTGATGTCGTCCATCTCGACGAGACGGTCGTACGGAATCTCCGCTTCAGCGAGCAGCACGTTCATGTGGCCGGGCATGCGGCCGGCGACCGGGTGGACGGCGAACTTCACGTCCACGCCCTTCTTGGTGAGCAGCTCGTACAGATCGCGCACGCGATGCTGCGCTTGCGCGACCGCCATGCCGTAGCCGGGCACGATGACGACGGTGGACGCCGTGGAGAGCATTTGCGCGGCGTCGTTGTAGGTCGCGCTCTTTGCCGTTTTCTTCTCGCCGAGCGCCTGCGCCGCCTGCACCGAGCCGAACGCGCCGAAGAGCACGTTGGTCACCGAGCGGTTCATCGCCTTGCACATGATGATGGACAGGACGAAGCCGGACGATCCGTCCAGCGCGCCGGCGACGATCAGCAGCTTGTTTTCAAGGATGAAGCCGAGCGCCACCGCTGACAAACCGGCGAACGAGTTGAGGAACGAGATCACCGTCGGCATGTCCGCGCCGCCGATCGGCAAAATCAGCATCACGCCGAACAGGAGCCCGATCACGATGATGATCGGGAACGCCCACGACTGCATGGGGTCGTACATCAGCAAGCCGGCGAGGCCGATCGCGAGACCGAGAATCAGAAAACTGACGATGTTCTGGCCGCGATAGGTGATCGGCCGCGTCGGCACCATCTCCGCGAGCTTGGCTGCGGCAAGCAATCCGCCCGTGCACGTGAGGCAGCCGAGGATGACTTCGCCGCCGATCACGCCCATCTTGAACGGGGTCAACGCGCCTTCGCCGAGCCACACGTAGTACTTCGCGATGCCGACCAGCGCGACGGCGAGGCCGCCGAACGCCTGCGACAAGCCCGTGCGTTCGGGCACGGCGGTGAGTTTCACGCGCGAGAGCGGGATGCCGACGATGATGCCGGCGAGCATGGCGATGCCGATCCAGGTGTAGGTGCGAATCGAGGGCTGGAGCAGCGTGCCGCCGATGGCGAGCGCCATCGCGATCACCGCCGACATGACGGCGCGGCGCGCGGTTTCCGGCGAGCTCATCCACCGGAGGGCGAGAATAAAGAGCGGCGCGGCCGCGAAGTAACAGAGCTCGGCGGCGCCGGTCATGATCGCACGACCGGAGTCATGATTGGTTCGACCGAAGTCATGATTTCGGCGCCTCGCGCTTCTTGAACATCCGGAGCATGCGGTCGGTGATCAGAAATCCGCTGACGAAGTTCGTCGTCGACGCGAAAACCGCGATCGCGCCGAGCACGGTGCTGAGCGTGTCGTGCGCCTCGCCGGCCAGGAGGAGCGCGCCCACGACCGCGACCGCGGAGATCGCATTGGTGAGCGACATCAGCGGCGTGTGCAGCAGGCGCGACACCCGCCGGATGATGTCGAGACCCAGGAAGGTCGCGAGCATGAACACGAAAAGCGCGGTTAGCATGTCGAGCTTCATCGGCCGGATTACTTTATCAGCAGGCCCGAACCCCTGGGGAGAGGCCGCCGTCTAAGCTGCCGTGCGCCAACTGCGTTTTGCGTTTCGGTCCCTCTGGCTCAACAAGGGCTTCGCCTTCGTCGCGATCGCCTGCCTGAGCCTCGGCGTCGGCCTCAACACCACCATCTTCAGCGTCGTCGACGGCGTCGTCATCCAGTCGCTGCCGTATTTCGACGCCGACCGGATCATGACGATCGAAGGGCGCAACGACAAGGCTGAGATTGACGAGGCCGGCGTCTCTTACCTCGATTACATCGACATGAAGGCGGCCCAGACGTCGCTCTCGTCGATGGCGGCCCTGTCGACGCGAAGCATGGCGATCTCGGACGGCGCCGGCGAGCCGGAGCGCGTGCTCGGATCGATGGTGACCTGGGATCTGTTCCCGCTGCTCGGCAAGCAACCGATCCTGGGCCGGCCGTTCGCGGAAAACGACGACAAGCCCGGCGCGGAACGCGTCGTGATGCTTAGCTACTCGGTGTGGATGAATCGCTACCAGGGCGACCGGTCGGTCATCGGCCGGCGCGTGCTGGTGAACACGCTGCCGTCGGAAGTCATCGGTGTCATGCCGGACGAATTCGAATTTCCGGAGAACCAGAAGCTGTGGACGACGCTCGCGCAGTCGCAGGTGGAGAACCCGCGCCAAAATCGGAATTTGCAGGTGTTCGGCCGGTTGAAACCGGCTCTCACCGAGGCGCAGGCGCAGAAGGATTTCAGCGCGGTGGCGGGCCGGCTTGCGCAGGCATACCCGGCGGTGAACGAGAACTGGGACTTCGACGTGAAGAGCTTGAAATCAAACTTCATCCCGTCGGATGTGCGCCAGATCATTTTCCTGATGATGGGCGGCGTGACGCTCGTGCTGCTCATCGCGTGCTCGAACGTCGCGAACCTCCAACTGGCGCGTGCGTCCGTCCGGCAGCGTGAGATCTCCATTCGCTCCGCGCTCGGCGCCGGACGATGGCAGATCGTGCGTCAACTGCTCACCGAAAGCGCGCTACTCGGGCTCCTCAGCGTGCCGTTCGCGTTGGCGATCGCATACGTGGGCGATCAGTTGCTCTACACGCTCGTGCCCGCCGGCCAGATGCCGTACTACATCCAGTGGCGCATCGACTGGCGATCCGCGTCGTACGGCACGGCGATCGCTGTCGGCACAGCGGTGTTGTTCGGCCTGCTGCCGGCGCTCCAGGCCACGCGCGGCAGTCTGCAGGGCAGCATGAAGGACGGCGCGCGCGGCGCGACCGGTTCGCGCACGTGGACCCGCAATATTCTCGTCGCCGCCGAAGTCGCGTTATCGGTCGTCGCGCTCGTCGGCGCGTTGCTCTTCGTGCGCACCTTCCAGAACCTCGACACGTTTAATCTCGGCTTCGACCCGAAGCCGTTGATGACGATGCGTTTCTACATGCCGGGAGACGTGTACGCGGTTGACGACGCGAAGCTGCGCCGCGTGAGGGACATCGTCGAGCGCGTCGAAGCGCTGCCGGGGGTCCAGGCGGCGTATTCCTCCAACTTCGTGCCGATGGACGGCGGCGGTGGCGGCGGCGACATCGTCATCGAGGGGCGTCCGGTCGAGCAGGGTCGGCGCAGCAACATCCAGGTCACCGCAGTGACGCCGCACTTTTTCAAGACGCTCGGCGTCGCGGTGCGCGGCGCGGATCTCTCCGACGCGCAGGGGTGGACCAAAAACGCCGATGCCGTCATCAACCAGACGATGGCGGACCGCTTCTGGAAGGATCAGAGCCCGATCGGCGCGCGCTTCCGCGTCGAGAGCGGCGACACGACCGATTGGCTCACGATCACCGGCGTCGTCGGCGACATCCTCCATGACGATGTGGATCCGGAAAACACGGGCTACCCGACGGCGTACGTATCGTACGCGTACCAGCAAACGCTCAATACGGGACTGGTGATCCGAACTGCGGCGGGTGATCCCGCGGCGATTACCGGCGCCGTGCGTGAAGCGATCCGCGCGTCGGACCCGAACCTCGCGATCTTCAACATCAACACGATGGACACGGTGCGCGTGCGCAGCTTCTGGCAGTTCGCGCTCTTCGGCTGGGTCTTCGCCACGATCGGCGGCGTCGGGTTGCTCCTGGCGTCGATCGGCGTATACGGCGTGCTGTCGTATTCGGTCTCGCAGCGCACACAGGAGATCGGCGTGCGGATGGCGCTCGGCGCCGCGAACCGCGATGTGCTGACACTGATCGTAGGCCAGGGCCTGCGCCTCGCCATCGCCGGCGTCGTCGTCGGCCTGGCGCTCGCCGCGTTCGCGATGCCGCTCGCGAAATCATTCCTCTACAACGTCAGCCCGTTCGATCCCGTCAGCTTCATCGCCGTGTCGGTGTTTCTGATTGCCGTCGCGGCGCTCGCAAGCTACGCGCCTGCCCGGCGCGCAATGCGAGTGAGTCCGACGCAGGCGTTGCGGGGGGAGTAAACGGGAGTTCGTACGAACTCAGAGGGTTCGTACGAGACAGAGCGTTCGAACCCCCACTGGGTCGTACGAACCCCCGTAGTCCGTACGAACCCCCGCAGCTCGTACGAACATTAAGCACTTAACGTCGTAATCGGATCAACATTCGTCGCGCGAAGCGCCGGAATCAGGCACGCCGACGGTCTTCGAGCCGCCGTCCTGCTTAACCCGCTTACCGGCTTACACTGTCCGCAATGGGACGCTTTCCAATTGCGACACTCGTGGGCGCAACCGTTGTGAGCGCGGCTCTGATCGCGCAGCCCGCGCCGCTCGACATCGGCATCATCAACGCGCGGCTCATCAGTGAATTGGGGGGACCCGGCGGACCCGGCGGGCTCGGCGGAATCACGGGCGCAACGAACGTCGGCGTGCGCAACGGCCGCGTGGAGATGGTGGATGACGCCATCGCCCGGCGCGCAACGCTCGTCATCGACGCGCGAGGCCAGGTCGTGGCGCCGGGATTCATCGATGTGCATTCGCACGGGCTCGAGACCCTCGGCCGGCCGGACCTTCGCGACGCCAAGGCGCTGCTTGCGCAAGGCGTGACGACGATTGTCGGGAATCCCGACGGCGGCGGGCCGATCGATCTCGCAAAGCAGGCTGCAGAGCTCGAAGCCGACGGCGGCGTCGGCGTGAACGTCGCGCTGCTGATCGGCCACGGCTCGGTTCGCAGCGCCGTGATGGGCGGCGCGAATCGCGCGCCGACCTCTGACGAGCTGGACAAGATGCGCGCGGTCGTGCGCCAGGCCGTCGCCGACGGCGCGGTCGGAATGTCGAGCGGATTGTTTTATACGCCCGGCCGTTTTGCGAAGACTGAAGAAGTCATCGAACTCGCGAAGGCCGCCGGCGGCGTTTACACCAGCCACATCCGCGACGAGGGCAACTACGCAGGGGGCGTCGTCGCGTCGGTCGACGAAGTCATTCGCATCGCCGCCGAGGCGAAGGTCACCGGCATCGTCTCGCACATGAAGGCGCTCGGCCCAGACAGTTGGGGAAAAAGCAAGGATCTCATCGCGCGCATCGAAGCCGCGCGCCGCCGCGGCGTCGACGTCTGGGCCGATCAGTATCCCTACGAGGCGTCGTCAACGAGCCTCGGCGCCGCGGTCCTTCCTGATGCCGGTAACGCTGCCGCCATTCGCGAGCAGCTTGCCGACCCGGTCAGGAAGGCCGCGCTCCTTGCCGTTGCGAAGGAGAATATTCGGCGCCGCGGAGGCGCGCGCTCAATTCAGATCGCGTCCGGTCGAGGCGCGACGCCGGACATGAATGGCAAGCGGCTCGACGAAATCGCCGCGGTACGAGGCGTGAGCCCCGAACAGATGGCTGTCGATATCGTGTTGTCGGGCGGCGCGTCGATCGTGTCGTTCAACATGCACGAAGACGACATTCGCGCGATCATGCGCCAGCGGTGGACGATGACGTCGAGCGATGGCGGACTATCGGTAGCGGGGCCGAGCGTGCCGCACCCGCGCAACAACGGCGCGTTCGCGCGAAAGCTGGGTGTCTATGTGCGCGAGCGCAAAGTGGTGACGCTTGACCACGCGATTCGGTCGATGACGGAACTGCCTGCGCGTCTGTTTGCTCTGACGGACCGCGGTGTGCTCCGTGGCGGCGCCATCGCCGACATCGTGGTCTTTGACCCGGCGGTGATCGTCGATCACGCGACGTATGAGAACCCGCATCAGCTCGCGACCGGCGTGTCGTGGGTGATCGTCAACGGCGTCGTCGCGTGGAAGAACGGCGCCGCCACGGGCGCGCGAGCCGGCGTGGTGCTAAGAAAATAGGTTCGGACTCTCGCCGTACTTGGCGAGGTACGGTTTCATCCGCAGCTTTTTCACCGTGCTGCCGGATGTCATGTAGCGAATGCTGCCGAAGACCGGGCGCTCGGGTACCCACGGCCGGTCGTAGCGGCCGAGCGTCCAGAAGTATCCGGTATACGAGTTCGGATCGCGCCCGTCGATCGCATGCTTGTTCATGATCTCGGTCATCACCTCGATCGCTTCCTCGGGTGATCGCGTCCACTCCAGGATCTTTTTCCCCCATAGCATGCGCATGTAGTTGTGCATCCAGCCTTCCTGGAGCAGCTCGCGCTGCGCGGCGTTCCAGACCGGGTCGTGCGTATCTGCGGATTCGAATTGCGCGCGCGTGTAGATGAAGGGCCGCTGATCGTCGGCATGCTTCTCGAGCGTCGTCCGCGCCCATTCCGGCAGCGAACCGTACCGATGAAAATCTTTGGGCCGCTCGACGCACATGTTGAAACCGAGCTCGCGCCAGGTGATGAGCTGATCGAGAAATCCTTCGGCGTTAGCTGACACGCCCCACCAGCCTTCGCGCGCGCCGCCGCCCTTGCGGGCGAGCTTCCGTGTCGTCCACTTCTCGGCGTTCATCACGGCGGAGAAGACGTCGTGCGCGCTGATGTGCCCGAAGTGGAGATAGGGCGACAGCCGGCTGGTGCCGCGGACCGATGGCTGGTTGCGGTCGTCGCCGTATCGAGGCAGTACATCGGCGATGAAGCTCGCGAGCGCGACGGCGGCCGGCCTGGCGCCGCCGCGAAGATCGAGCGGTGAGACGCTGTGATCGATCGGGAGCGCGCCGATGAGCCGCGCCGGTGACTCCAGTGCGGCGATCGGTGTCGGCGGCCAGCGGGCGCTGATCTCTCGCGGGAGCGCGGCCAGCTTCTGAAGATCGTCGAACACGATGTCCGCCGGCCACTCGGTGATGTGATCGCGCAGCGATTTCTGAAGATACGAGCGGAACGAGAACGCGGTGGTAAAGCACCTTTGCGGCGTTCGCATCGGCGCGATGCCGTTGGTATCGACGGCCTCGAATCGCGCGTCGATCTGCTTGGTCGCGGCCGCCAGCATGCGAGGAAGAAAAAACGCGGGGTAGTCGTCTGTCACAACGACGGCCGCGTGGCGCGACAACGCGCGGACAAGACCTTTGCCCGCGCCCGGTGTTCGCTCGACGAACGGCACGTACGTGACCGGCGTGCGGGCAAAACGCCGCGCATTCTCCGCCATGCCGTCGACTATGAAACGGTGGATGCGATCGTTGGCCCACCGATAGCCGGCGCGCAGCGGCTCGAGGACCACGAGCGGCTTGCGATGCTCGCGCGCGAGATCGGCGGCGCGCTCGAGCGCGAAGTTGCTGCGCGTCCGGCGCGCTGACGTCATCCAGTAGAGAACGAAATCGGCGTCCGTGCGGACGGGCCGGTCAATGAGGACGCGGGTGCGGTTGGGAATCACTCTTGTACGGCAAGGTCAACAGCGCGGAAATACGGGGACCGGCGGCCGGCTCAGGGCCGGACGACCGGCCCCAGGCTCGGGTATCGGCGATCGTGCCCATCGCGAACAGCGTGTGCGTTCGCGGGTCGAGAAAGATTTGCCGCGTCGGCGTACGCAGATCGACGCTCTGTACCGGCGTCATCGTCATCAGATCCACGCGCGCAATATTGACATACCGCCCGCCCCAGAGCGCGGCCACCAGCTTCGTCTCGGCGTCGTAGACGATCGACGCGACGAGGTCGCCGGCGGGGAAGTGGCCCAGCTCTTTGCCGCTCAACCCGTCGAGCATCTTCACGTTCTTGCCGGAACTGACGAACACGCGGCCGGTCGCCGGATCGACGTGCATCGACGACAACCCGTTGGCGACAAACGGCCACGACACTGAGATCCGCCGGGTCTTCGCGTCGATGATCTGAATCAGATCGCGATCGTAGAGCCGGACGATCACGCGCTCCCGCGCCGGATCGGCGACGACGAACGACGGGTACCCGTCGAGCGCGATCGTCGCGACCGTCTCACCGCGTTGGCGCTCGGCGACGCGCACGATGTTCGTGTTGCCGCGGACGTAGTACAGCTCGCTGCGCGACGGTTCGAAGATCACATTGTGCAGCGCGGGCGCGGCAAAACTGCGGAGGACTTCGCGCGTGTTGACATCGAGCACGCGCAGCTGGTCTTCGTTGCGCGCCAGTACGTAGAGCTCGGCGGCCTCCGGATCGAGCGCAACGGCCCCCGCCGGAACCCGGCCGACGACGCCAAGGACTTTGCGCCGTGCGCTATCGACGGCGTAGACGCCGTCGCGCGATGACGAGTAGATGCGATTGGTGCCGGCATCAAACACGTGCGCGTTGGCGACATACCCAAGGCGGGTATGGCTGCCGACCGAATAGGGGCCGCCGGACGCCGCCGCCGCGGCCGCCGTAGCGACGGCAAAGAGCATTAGGGGGACGTACCCCTTTTCCACAGGTTTCATGTTAATCCTTGTGGAAAAGGGGTACGTCCCCCTAATCTCGTCGGCATGAACCGCACCGCGATCGTGACTTTTCTGGCCGCTGGAGCGGCCGTGACAACCCTGGTTGCCCAGGACCGGCTGAAGCTGATGCCTGGCTACGAGCAGTACACGCGGATGCAGCCGCAAATCGCCGGCGCCGTCGTCGCCGGCACGGTCACCGGGCTGAACTGGAGCGCTGACGGCAAGACGGCGTCGTATTCTGCAGCTGGAAAAACGTTCACGCTCGATCTCGCGTCAGGAAAATCGACAGAAGCTGCCGCCAGCACGTCGACCGCGGCGGCCGCGAACGCGCCGGGCCGCGGGGGACGCGCGGGCGGGCCGCCCGCAGGCCGCGGTCAGAGCCTCGGCGGCATGGAGCAGGCGCAGCACGAGATGCCCGTCGCCGCGATGGCCGGTTGCCCTCCGGGTGGCGCGCCGCGCGGCCGTCAGCTCGAATGCGCGATGTCGCCCGACGGCAAGTTCAAAGCGTTCTACCGCGCGCGAAATTTCTGGGTTGCCAACGCCGACGGCACGAGCGAAGTGCAGGTGACGACCGACGGCAGCGTCGAGAAGCGCATCAAGAATGGTTCCGGCAGCTGGGTGTACGGCGAAGAGCTGGGGCAGACGACCGCGATCTGGTGGGCGCCGAACAGCCAGCGAGTCGGCTACTACCGTTTCGACGAAAGCCCAGTTCAGGATTTCTATCTCGGCATGAATCAAACCGGCGTGCAGTCGGTGCTCGACGTCGAGGCGTATCCAAAAGCCGGCGCGCCGAATCCGGTTCCCGAAGTGTTTGTCTACGACCTGTCGGGAGGCGCATCTAAGAAAATCGACGTGCGCGACGGCCGCGCCTTCTCCAACGACGTCGTCGGTCATTACGTCTACGGCATGCGCTGGTCGCCGAACGGCAGCGAGCTCATGATGTACCGCACGAATCGCAAGCAGAACGTGCGCGAGCTGGCGGCCTGCGATCCGGGCAGCGCGAAGTGCCGCGTCATCATTCGCGAAGAGTGGCTCACCGGCTGGCTCGAGAATTCGCCGACGATGCGGATGCTCAAGGACAACAACCGGTTCATCTGGGAATCCGAGCGCAATGGATTCTCGAACTATTACCTCTACGATCTCACCGGCACGCTGATCAACCCGATCACGAAGCTCGCGACGGCCGAGGCCGGCGCGATTGTGAAGCTTGATGAAGACAAGAACGTCATGTTCTACATGGCGCGCGACGGCGACAACTTCATGAAGATGCAGCTGCATCGCGTGAATCTCGACGGCACGGGCGACGCGCGCCTGACCGATCCCAGGTTCAATCACAGCGTGACTGCGTGCAGCGACGGCGCGGCAGGCGGCCGCGGCGGCCGCGGCGCCGCAGGCGGCGGCGCGACGAGCTGTGGCATCTCGCCGGACAATCGCTATTTCGTCGACACCTACCAGACGCACAGCACGCCCGCGGCGACGCAGGTTGTTGACGCGAGCGCGGCGGGCGGCAAAGTCGTCGCCGAGCTCGCGAAGGCCGACACGTCGAAGGCCGACGCCGCGGGCTTCAAGCGCGCGGAGCAGTTCACCTACCTCTCGGCCGACGGCAAGACGACGCTGTATGGTCAGATTTCGTTTCCGTCGAATTTCGATCCGTCGAAGAAGTGGCCGACGCTCGTGCCGGTCTACGGCGGCCCGGCGTCGGGCAGCAACGTGCCGACGGACAATTTCGCCGGTCCGAATGCGACGGCGGAGTACGGCTTTCTCGTCGTGAATCTCTCGTCGCGCTCGGCGCCCGGCATGGGCAAGCGCACGCTCGATCAGATGTACATGAAGCTCGGCACGAACGAGATGGACGACATGGCCAACGGTATCAAGGCGCTGTGGTCGCGTCCGTATTTCGACAAGGAGCGTGTCGGCATGTATGGCACGTCGTACGGCGGCACCACGTCGGCGTTGATGATTCTTCGTCACCCCGACGTCGTCACCGTCGCGTCGTCATCGTCGCCGGTCGCGAGCTGGTATCACTACGACTCGGTGTATACCGAGCGCTACATGTGGATTCCGCAGGAAAACAAGGAAGGTTACGAGGCCGGCAACGCCGTGAACCTGGCGCCCAACCTCAAGGGCCGCCTGCTGCTTTATTACGGCACTGCCGACAACAACGTGCATCCGAACAACATGATGCAGCTCGTGCAGGCGCTCCAGCGCGCCGGCAAGAGCTTCGAGATGCAGATCGGCCCGGACGCCGGCCATTCGGGTGTGAGCAACCAGCGCATGATGGAGTTCTTTATTGAGAACCTGGTCATGCGGCCGGAGAGGATTCTGGGGAAGTAGCGGAGCGTCCGTCCGCCCGGTCGATATTAGCTTCGAGGCCGGGTGCTCGCGCACCCGGCCCCGTTCTGTCTGTTACTTCCCGCGCTTGCCGAGCTTCGCCTTCTGCTCCGACGTCAGAAGCGCGAGGATCGCGTTCTCGGTCTTCGTCCGAGCCGCAAGACGCTCGGCCTCGGCGCCGTCGAAGATCGCCTTCACCCGGGTCTTCTGATCGTCAGTCAGACCGACTGCGCCGAGGCCGGCGAGCGGGCCGCCGCCGAAGCGGCCGCCGCGCGTCATCGGGCCGCCGCGACCATCGATGCCGCGCCCGCCGAAGCCGCGGCCCGGCGCGCCGAGCAGCTGACCGCCGCGCGGACCCATCATCTGGCCCTGAACTCCCGGCCGCGGACCTTGCTGACCCGCCGGCCCGCGCCGTCCCTGCGCTTCCACCATCGCGATCCCGGTCACGAGGAACGCCGCAATTGCACCTGAGAAAATCAGTCGTTTCGTCATATTGCCTCCCGTATTACGTATGACCGCAGGAGTGCGCCGGTTATTTCATCCCCGCTTCAAATCATTTGCCGCGACCGCGCGAAACCGCGCCTGCTGCCACAACTCCCGCCAGGCGCGGGCGGCAACGTCGCCCTGATTCTGCGAATGCACGCAGCGGTACGCCGCATAATGGGATGACATGAAAACAGTTTCATTGATGGCCCTCGCAATGCTGGCCGCCGCATGTTCAGGCTCCGAAGCGCGGCAGGCCACCGTCGCAGCGCGGGAACCCGTCCCCGGTGCGGGCGTGAAGGTCGTCTTCTCCGACCGGCCGGTGCCGATGCCGTCTTTTACGCTGACCGATGTGAGCACAGGCCGGACGATCGATCCGTCGTCGTGGCGCGGCAAAGTCGTGATCGTGAATTTCTGGGCGACGTGGTGCGGACCGTGCCGGATGGAGATTCCGGACCTCATCAAGCTGCAGGACAAGTATCGCGACCATCTCGTCGTCGTCGGCCTGTCGATTGACGAAGGCCCGATCGAGGCAGTGAAGGCCTTCGCGGCCGCTGAGAAGATCAACTACCCGGTCGCGGTCGTTGGCAAGGACATCGAGAAGCTCTTCGGGGGAATTACGTCTGTGCCGTCGACGTTCATCGTCAGTCCTGACGGCGGCATCGTGCAGCGCCACGTCGGCTTGCTGAAAGCGGATGTCACCGAACAGGAAGTGCGTGCGCTCGCGAAACTGCCGACCAACGCTGAAGTCTCGGTCGTGAAAGATACCGGTCAGGTGCTCAAAGGCAACGCCGCCTACGCCATCGAGATTCCCGGTATCAGCTTTGAAGGCTTGAGTGCCGGGCAGAAGGCCGAGGCGCTCAGGCGCCTCAACACCGAGATGTGCAGTTGCGGGTGCGGCCTGACGCTGGCCGGCTGCCGGATTGACGATGCCGGTTGCGAAATCAGCCTGCCCATCGCGAAAAAAGTGGTGGCCGAAATTCGCAGGAAGAAAAGATAGATCGCCCGATGCGAGCTCCTAGAGCGACAAGAAGGTCTTGAGATTCTTGTCGAACGCTTTGCGCTCGGGCGTCGGCAGCGTGCCGAGTTTCTTCACCACCATCGGCTGCTTGATCGTGCGGACGATGCCGGTGAGAAGCGACGGCAGGGGAAGGCCGCTGCCGTTCCAATCCTTGATCCGATAGTCGCCAATCAGGAGGCGACTGATGTTGCTGGTGATCGCCGCGACGATCACCTCCTGTCTCCCCGCCTGGTATTCGTCCGAGTTCAGCACAAGCGCCGGTCGTTTCTTGACACCCTTTTCGTCGGCGAACACGAATGCGACGAGCACGATGTCGCCGCGACTATAGGTCGTCATACGCGGCGTCTTTGGAGTTCTTCCAGAGTTCGCCGAGAGCAGGATCTGCCTCCTCGGTCATCGCCGTCAGATTCGCCGATTCCAGATCAGCCGTGAGCTGCGCTTGGATGGCACGGACCACGTAGTCGCGAATGGACTCGTCGCGCTCGGTGGCGGCCAGGCGAATCCGGCGTCGCTCTGACGCCGAGATGTCGATGCTCAGGCGAGTGCGGCGCGACACAATGGTTGCAGCAGTTGACACAAAGACACATTAGCACATTTACTGAATACCGTCTCTCCCCGATCTGACCCACCCGCTGTATCTTTGGCGGCATGAAGATTACTTCCGCCCTCGTCGCCGCGACCCTCTTCACACCGTCCCTTTTCGCGCAGTCAGCCGCCCAGAAGTTCGGGGCTGAAGAGATGCTCAAGGTCGTCTCGGCCACCGTCCAGGCCTTCAGCGACGATGGCCGGTTCGTGGCGATCACCGAGCGCCGGACGTACGACAACGCCGAGACAAACAACTTTCGTTACGGCGATCCAACTTATGTCGCGCCATCTGCCGTTCGCCTCGTCGTCATCGACACACGGACCGGACAGCGCACGTACCCGCTGGGCGACAAGCTCTCGAACGTTCGCCAGGTTCAGTTCTCGCACGACGCCAGCCGGATGGCCGCGCTTGTGGTGTTTCCCGGCGCCACTCCGACCGTGTCGGTGATGACCGGCCCGGCCGCCGGACCGCTTGTGGTACTTCCACTCAAGAGCGCGAACATTGTGGCCGCTAATTCGAGCCTCGACTGGACGCTCGACGACGCCCGGGTGATCGTGTCGATGCGCACGCTGGCGCGCGAGAAAGACGCCGCGGCACAGTTCAAGACGTTGACCCAGGGACCGATCATCGTCCAGTCGTCGTCGAATCCGTTTCTCGACTGGGACGCGCTCAGCCGCGAGAGCCGGTGGCGCAGTCTTGCCGAAGTCGACATCAAGACCGGCGCCGTGACAGACCGGCTGCCCGAACGGAAGTTGTCGAGCCTGCAGATCACGCGCGACCGCAACGCGATCGTGTTCCAGGAAGACACGACCGAGAAAACCGATTACGACGTGATCGGCGGCACCGAGAATCGCGTGCTGGTCTGGCCTCGCGGTGATGCCGAGCCGACGACGCTGTTTGCTCCGAAGGATGCCAAGGGCCTGCAACTGCGCTGGTCCGACGACGGGCGTACGTTCGCGTACGCGAAGCTGGGGGAAGTGTTCGTGCGCGGCCTCGCGGGCGGTGATGCGAGAAGTCTGACGCCAAAGCCCAAGGCCCCCGAATCGAGCGCCTCGAAGGCCGAGGCTGTGACCACGCCCGACGAAAAGAAAGAGATTGAAACGCCCGAGTCGTTCTCCGCGGGCAGCTTCAGCCGCGACGCATCGAAGCTGCTCGTGACGAGCAGCAAAGGCTGGTATGTCATCAATGTCGCCGACGGCGCCCGCAAGCAGATCGTGACGCTCGACAAGGACGAGGCCAAAAATCCGCGGATTGCGGCGCTCGATTGGGCGCCGGACGCCTCGGCGATCTATGCGTCGTGGGGCGCGAGAGACAAGTGGGAACGCGGCATCGCACGAATCGACACATCGACGGGGCAGATATCGATGCTGGTGAAGGATTCCCGCCTCTACAGCAACGTCAGACAATCGCGCGATGGCAGCACGTTCCTCGTCTCGATCGCCGATGGCGAGCGGCCGGGCGAGCTGTACGTGACCGACGCGTCGTTCACGACGTTGACGCCGATCACCGATCTCAATCCATGGCTGAAGGGCCGCGCGCTGCCGAAATCGGAGCTGGTGAAATACCGCGACGCGGACGGCAAAGAGCTCCACGGCGTCATGCGCTACCCGCAGAACTACGAAGCGGGCACAAAGATCCCGGTGGTCTTCGAGCTGTATGAGACGTTTTTCGACAACGGGTTCAACGCGCGCGCAGCATTTCTCGGGGATCGCGGATACGGCTTCTTCACGCCGTCAGTGAATCTTGTTGTCGGCCGCCCGGGCGAGTCGTGGCTCAAGGGCGTGACGGCCGCGGCCAACAAACTGATCGAGATGGGCGTCGCCGACCCGGACCGGTTGGGCGTCGAAGGCACGAGCTACGGCGGATACGCGACGGTTCTCTTGCTCACGCAGACCGACCGGTTCAAAGCCGCTGTGAATATCTCCGGCAAGGTCGACATGGTGAGCTTCTACACCGACAGCGAGCGCCTCGGCGTTCGTAATACCCACGCGCCGGAGAAGAGCCAGGATCGCATCGGCGGCACGCTATGGGAATTTCCGGAGCGGTATGTTGATCACTCGGCGATTTTCAACGCGGATCGGATCAAGACGCCGCTGCTCACGATCAGCGGCGACCAGGATCCCAACGTCCCGGGCAACCAGTCCCGGGAAATCTTTTACGCGCTACGGCGTCTCGGGCGGGAGGTCGAATGGGTTCACTACGCGACCGGCGCCCATCGGCCGCCCAACAGCGTGGCCGAAGCGATCGACTTCGAAACGCGAATTCTCGACTGGTTTGAAAAACACCTGAAGCCGCAGACGAAGAAGTAGCCTTTGAAGCACACGGCATGGCGGTTCGAATCCTGGCTGCAATCTTCGTAATCTCACAGGCTGTTTCGCAGCCGACAGCTCCAATCGCTCCGATGTGGGCGAGGTCTGGTGATTTCTGGTACAGCAAGCCCGTGCAGGGCGGGCGGGCCTGGATTCATGTCGACGCGCTGCACGGCGTGCGCGAGCTGCTCTTTGATCACAGGCGTCTCGCCGCCGAGGTAAACGCGAAGCTCGAGACGTCCTTCGCGGCCGACGCGCTGCCGTTCACGGACCCGGCGTTTCGGTTCACCGTGAAGTACGACGGGTCGAACTCCTTCACGCAGGAAGGCGCGCTGGCCGTTGAGTTCGCGTTTGACGGCGCCGTGTGGCGGTGCGAGCTACAGGGCGAGTGGGACTGGGCCCGCACGCCGCCGAGCGATTACTACTGCGACAAGCGCGGCGAGGGCGCGGCGCCGTCGCCGGTACCCGAAACGCGGCGTTCGCCGGATGGAAGGTGGGTCGCGGCCATCGAGAAGTGGAACATCGTCGTGCGCCCGACTTTGTCGTCAGGTCCGGGAGCGATCACGCTCACGACTGATGGTGTTGAGGGCAACGCCTACCACGCTGGCTCAATCGAGTGGCGCCCAGATGGCTCCGGGCTTCGCGCGTACAAAGTGAACGACGAGGTATGGAAGTCCGACGCGACGACAGGCAGTGTGAAACACCTGATCGTCGCGAAGGACCTTTCGCTGCCGAAGTAGCGCTATTTGATCTTGTCCGTGATTGCGGCGAGCTTGCCGGCATTCGCGTTGTTGAACGCCGCGACATCGAGCATCAGCCGGTCGAAATCCAGCTTCGCCTCCGCGAGTTGGCCGCGATATTCCGCGTAGAGCGCCACCGACGCGTTCGTCGGCCGGAAGGCGACGCCGCCCATCACGTCGCCGCCGCTGCCGCCAATCTCCGCGAGCATCCACACCAGGTTCATGTAGAGCTTGTACTTCTCGACGTACCATTTGTCGTCGCTGTGCATCTCCGTGCGCGACAGGTAATGCAGCTCGGCGTCGTACATCTTCTTGTAGAGCGCCCCGAGCGCGGCGTCCGTCACCTTGTCGCCGGCGTGCGCCTTGCGGAGGTCCTCAACCTGCACCCGCATGATCTCTATGCGATTGATTCTGTCGACGACGTCGTTGAGCGACGTCACGACTTTGCGTTGCAGATCCGTGCTTGCGACAAGATCCGCGTCGCTCGCGGTCAGCATCACATCGCGAAGGATCTCGAACGGCTGGGAGTGCGGCTTGCCGTTGTAGGTCATCCGTACGGTGTATTTGCCGGGCGCCGCGCGCGGTTGCCAGCGCTGCGAGCCGATGCCCCAGTGCGTGACGGGCCGCTCGCGATTCGTCCACCGGCCGGCGTCCCAGATGTGAGGATTGTCCTCGGGAATTGAGCGCAGCACGGGTTGATCCGGCACCGCGTACAGCATGTTCCACGTCACACGATTCAGCCCGGCGCGGCCTTGCACCTCGCTCGAGGTGATCACGGCGCCGTCAGGTCCCAGGATGTCCATCGTGATCGGCGTCGTCGGCGCCGTTGCCAGCGAGAACACGAACGCCGCCGTGCCGCCGGCGGCTTTTCGGGTTGCGGGAATCGGCTTATAGAGCTCGAACTCCGGCGCCGTCGCGGGCCCCTGTTCGAGCGCCCACACGTCGCGCAGAATCCACAGCCCGCGCCCGTACGTCGCGACGGCCACTTCCGGGGCGTTCTTCGGCACTTCGATCCAGTTCACGGGTGCGGCGGGGAGCTTGTCTTTGAACTGCGTCCACGTCCTGCCATCGTCCTTTGAATAGAAAAATCCATGGCCGGTGCCCGCGAAGACCATGCCTTTGCGATGCGGGTTTTCCGCGATCGAAAGCGCGTAATCGAGCGGGTGGCCTTTCGGCAGCGTTTGGTCGATGCGCGTCCAGGTCACGCCGAAGTCGTTGGTCTTGTAAAAGTAGGGATCGCGGTTGTCGACGAGGTGATAGTCGACCGCCATGTACGCCGTGCCCGCGTCGAAATGCGATGAGTCGATACGGCGGACGATGCCCCACGGCGGCATGCCGACGTTCTTCGTGCGGTCGAGCCACGTCTTGCCTTCATCGCGCGTGATCCAGACTTTGCCGTCGTTCGTGCCGGCCCAGATCACGCCTTTCTGCGTGCGCGACGGCGTGATCGCGGAAATCACGGCGCCGTAGAACTGGCCGAGATTGTCGCCGACGACGCCGCCGGAGAATTTGATGCGGCTCGGATCGTTGGTCGACAGATCGGGGCTGATGACCTGCCAGCTCTGCCCCCGATCCCGCGTGCGGAAGATCACCTGGCAGCCGAAATACACGGACTTGTCGAACCAGTCGATGCCGAGCGGCGGCGACCAGTGGCAGCGGTACTTCAAGCCGACCGGATCGCTGTCGAGCGTGTGCATCCACGGGCTGACCGACCGGCGTTCGCCGGCCAGCTCGTCGAACGTCGCGACGTGCGCCGCGTAACACGTGCCCCAGACAAATCGGCTGTTGCCCGGTTCGGGATACGTGTAGCCCGATTCGCAGGACGGCATGCTTTCCTGCACGGGCGCCGCGGCCGCGCCGCCGCGTCCGCCACCGCCGCCGCCGCCGCGTCCGCCCCGGCCTCCGGCTGTTGCCGCCGCGGGCGGTGGGGGAGGCGCGTACGACGGAACGTCGGTCGGCACGATCGGCCGGCTGCTGTCGATGCGCATGCTGCCGTTATCCTGCCGGTCGGAGTAGACCCAATACGGATCGCGTTGATCAATCGTCACGCGATACATCTGGCCGATCGGGAGCGACACACTCGTATTGCCCGTCGGGTTCGCGGGCGAGCCGTAGATCCCCATGCCGCCGTCGCCGGTGACGATGTAGTGGCCGGCCATGTTCGCGTTGGTGTCCCACCAGATGTCGTGACAATCGCCGCACCCGCCGCCGCCGTTGGTCCACAGCTTGCCGCCGTCACGGGATCGCCACAGCGTGCTGTTAGCGATCAGTAGATGGTTCGGATCGTCAGGCGCGACGCGGATGCGGATGTAGTAGCCGGCGCGGCCGATCAGCCGTCGATCCCAGCTGACGTTCGCCCATGTGCGGCCTTCGTCATCGGAGCGCCAGAGCGAGCCCTGCGCCCGCGACGGCGTGCCTTTCACGCCGTCGGCTCCAGTTTGGATGAGCGCGTACATGCGGTTGCCATCCGACGGCGCGATCGCGACGTCGATTTTCCCCACGGGAGATTTCGGCAGCCCCGGATGCGTCACGCGCGCAAACGTCTGGCCGCCGTCGCGCGAAATATGCACCCCGCTGCCGGAGCCGCCGCTGTAGAGCACGTGTGTCTGCAGCTCGATTTCCCAGGTGGCCGCGATCACGACGTTCGGGTCTTTCTGAGAAATCTGCAACCCTGAGCAGCCGGTGTTTTGATCGACAAAGAGCGCGTGCTGCCAGGTCTGTCCGCCGTTCTCTGAGCGGAAGACGCCGCGTTCGCGCTGTGGTCCGGTCGCGCGCCCGAGCGCGCATACCATCACGATGTTGGGGTTGGTCGGGTGGACGACGATCGTGCCGATGCGGCCGGTTTCGACGAGGCCCATGTTTTTCCACGTCTCGCCGGCGTCGGTCGATTTGTAGGTGCCGTCGCCCATCATGTCCATGTCCCGCACGGCCCACGCTTCGCCGGTCCCGGCCCACACGATGTCAGGATTCGACGGCGTGACGGCGAGCGCGCCGATCGCCTGAGATGTCTCGTTGTCGAATGTCGGCTTCCATGTCGTGCCGCCATCGGTCGATTTCCACACGCCGCCCGACGCGGCTCCGGCGAAATACACGCCCGGCTTTCCGGCCACAGCGGCGGCCGCACTGATGCGCCCGGCGTTCTCGGGCCCGACGTACTCGAATCGCGGCGTCCCGACCGGCTGCGCTACTTGCGGACCCGGCGGGGCCCCGCCGCCGCGCTGCGCAGAGACAGTGGCCGTGGCGACGAGCGCGACCGTGATGGCCGCGCCGCCGCCGCGAAGAATCGTCGTGAGGAGCGAGTGAGTGGTCCGCATGGCCGAAAAACTACCACGCGGCGTTCGCGATTTTCTAGAACCGAATGCCGACCGAGAACCGGACCGTCTGGAATTCGAAGCGGTCCGTTCGTTGAAGGTCGATGCGCGCGCGCTGCGCCCACCCAGTTGAGCTCGCGGTTGAATGTGTATCGCGCGGGCGTGGTGCTGAATGCGCTCACGCTGTCTTTTGCGTCCTGTCGTGACCCTTCGGCGAGCGCACCGAAGACGAATGCGCCACGCTGCCAGTCGTACCCGAGCCGGCCGCCGTAATCGATGCCCTTCTGGTCTTTCGTGCAGCCGGCCGCGGGGACCGTGCCCGCAGCCACGCCGCTGCAAAAGCCGGGCGAGAAGGCGTCGGCGCCGAGAGAAGTGCGGACCGTCTCCGCGAAGTTGCCATCGAGATTGGTGTCGAAGCGAACGAGCGTGCCGTTGGCATCCCGCCCGAAGCCGGCCCCGACCACGCCGCTGAGGTAGCCGCCGTTCCAGGTTGTCTGTGCGGACGCCGAACTGGCGAGAGACGCCATCGCCACGACCGCGCATAAAATCACGGTCTACGGCGCAACTCGGCCGCCGGATTAGCCCGCGCGCACTGCGGCACAGGACGACCGAGAAAAACGACATCGGGTGTCGTTTCGAGGAAAACGACACCCGATGTCGTTTCTTGGAGTATGCTTATATCCGGATTTACGGATTGACAGTCGCAGCCCTTCCACTCCTCGACTCGCTCTCGGCGCTTGCCGACCCGACCCGCTGCCGGATGCTCCTTCTATTAGAGCGTCACGAGCTGACGGTGTCCGAGCTGTGCGCGGTGCTCCAGCTCCCGCAGTCCTCGGTCAGCCGGCAACTCAAGACGCTCGGTGACGCCTCGTGGGTGACGTCGAGGCGCGATGGCACCAGCCGTTACTACACGCTCGTCCTCGATACGGCCGATTCCCAAACGCTCTGGCAGCTCACTCGAACCCAGCTCGAAGGAAAATCCGCCGCCGCGCAGGATCTGCGGCGGCTTGAGCGCGTGCTGAGCGCCCGCCGCGCGGCGTCCGAGCAGTTTTTCGCGACCGCGTCGGGCAAATGGGACAAGCTGCGCGAGGAGCTGTTCGGCAGCGACTTCGCGTTTCGCGCGATGGCCGGTTTGCTTGACGATGAGTGGACGGTCGCCGATCTCGGGTGCGGCACCGGCGCCATGACCGCCGTACTCGCGCCGCACGTGAAGCAGGTCATCGGGGTCGATGCCTCTGACGAAATGCTCGACGCCGCAAAGTCGCGTCTCGACGCGGCCACCAATATCGAATTCAGAAAAGGCAGCCTCGAAGCGCTACCCGTGTTTCCCGGCAGCGTGGATGCCGCGACGCTGATGCTGGTGCTGCATCACCTGCCGGAGCCCGCCGAAGCCCTGGCGGAGGCCGCGCGCATCCTCAAGCCCGGCGGCCGCCTGTTGATCGTCGATATGGCGCCGCACGAAAAGGAGAATTACCGCCAGCAGATGGGCCACGTGTGGCTCGGGTTTTCAGACGAACAAATGAAAAAAATGCTCGCGGCCGCGGGCTTCACGCGCGTGAAGCTGCACTCGCTGCCGCCGGCGCATTCGGTGAAAGGCCCGGCGCTGTTCATGGCGACGGGAAAAAAGCTCTAACAACAGGAGAGAGTGATGACGACCGCAACCATGACTGCACATCCGTTTGAACTCGCGAAGAAAGCCGGTCGCGAGCCGTTCAAGGTGAAAGATCTGTCGCTTGCCGAGTGGGGCCGCAAGGAAATCCGTCTCGCCGAGTTCGAAATGCCGGGCCTGATGTCGATCCGCGCCGAATACACGGGCAAACTGCCGCTCAAGGGCGCGAAGATCATCGGCTCGCTGCACATGACGATTCAGACCGCCGTGTTGATGGAGACGCTCGCCATCCTCGGCGCCGACGTGCGCTGGGTCTCCTGCAACATCTTCTCCACGCAGGATCACGCGGCGGCCGGCGTCGCCGTCGGGGCGGACGGCTCCGCGTCCAATCCGCAGGGCATTCCCGTGTTCGCGTGGAAGGGTGAAACGCTCGACGAATATTGGTGGTGCACCGAACAGGCCCTGATGTGGCCGGATGGCTCGGGCCCCAACATGATTTTGGACGACGGCGGCGATGTGACGATGCTCGTGCACAAGGGCTTGGAATATGAAAAGAGTGCCAAGGTGCCAGAGTTCCAGGAAGCGACGGATCCCGAAGAGTGGGGCGTCATCCTCCAGCTCCTCCGCGACCAGCAGGTGAAGAATCCCGGCCGCTGGACGAAAGTCGCGGCCGACATCAAGGGCGTGACCGAAGAAACCACGACCGGCGTGCATCGCCTCTACGAGATGATGACCGCGGGCACGCTGCTGTTCCCGGCAATCAACGTCAACGACTCGGTCACCAAATCGAAGTTCGACAACCTCTACGGCTGCCGGCACTCACTGACGGACGGCATCCTTCGCGCGAGCGACGTGATGCTTGCCGGCAAAGTGGCGGTCGTGCTGGGCTACGGTGATGTCGGCAAGGGCTGCGCGCAGGCATTCAAGGGCCAGGGCGCGCGGGTGATCATCACGGAAATCGATCCGATCTGCGCCCTGCAGGCCGCGATGGAAGGCTACCAGGTCACCACGCTCGACGACGTCGTCAAGACCGCGGACATTTTCATCACCGCGACGGGCAATCACAACATCATCACCGTCGATCACATGGACCAGATGAAAGACAAGGCCATCGTCGGCAACATCGGCCACTTCGACAATGAGATCGACATGGCCGGGTTGAAGAAGAAGGGCGTCGAGCGCATCAACATCAAGCCGCAGTTCGATGAGTTCGTGTTCCCGGACGGCCACAGCGTGCTCGTGCTCGCGGAAGGCCGCCTGCTCAACCTCGGTTGCGCGACGGGTCACCCGAGCTTCGTCATGTCGGCGAGCTTCAGCAACCAGGTCATCGCGCAGATCGAGCTCTTCAACTACACGTCGAAGTACGAAAAGAAGGTCTACGTGCTCCCGAAGCACCTCGACGAAAAAGTCGCGCGGCTGCACCTCGACAAGCTCGGTGTGAAGCTGACGAAGCTGAGCCCGGAGCAGGCCAAGTACATTGGTGTACCGGTTGATGGCCCTTACAAGCCGGATCATTACCGGTACTAACGAGCGTGAATCGGGATAGCTGACTATTTGTTATCTGGTTAGTTCAGGAGGGCGGCGCGGAAGATCGCGCCGCCTTTTTTCTGGTCCTGCGCGATCTACCGCACTCCAAACCCTTCACGATAGCCGCGCCGGAAGGCCTCCCGATAGCCCGCCTGGTAATCGGCGCGCGGCCCGACGCTTGCGTCGAAACCTGAGTCGGCCTGCTCGAGTTCGCGCTGGCCCTCGAGGTCCCACACGCCGTGGTTTTGTTTGTCCTCGCGTCCGGCCTGGCGGCCTTCGATGAGCCCGCGCGCCTGGCCGGCCTTGAACGCGGCGCTCGTTGCTAGTTGGGCCAGCTGGGGCGCCATCCCGCTGAACTCCTCGCGCGTGAGCCGGCCGTTGTGATCGAGGTCGCGCGCGTCGAAGCTCGCACGCGACCAATGCCATTCGTCCGTTGTAATCATGCGATCGCGGTTGATGTCCACGCTGGAGAAGAGCTCTGGCGGCACGTCCGGGCCGAACATCTCGACCCGCGTGATGATGCCGTCGCGGTTGGCATCGATCGCCGCGAACCGCGCGGCCGTGCCGTGCCATTCGTTGCGGGACAGCCGGTTGTCGCCGTTCAGGTCGAGATCGTCGAACTGGTCGCCCCGGTCGTCGT
>JBKJHW010000083.1:0-31260 GCA_046598935.1 Vicinamibacterales bacterium
GGCGCCATCGTGCTGCTTGTCATCTACCGGCTGGTGACGAAGCGCCGGGTTACTGCGGGCGTCTAGCAACAGCTCTTCGCGGCTCGTTCCAACGTCGTCACCGGCACGTCGATCACCTGGCTGAGTTTCTTTCGGTCGGTGATCGCCGCGCCGTTTGACGACAGTGCCGCGAGAGCGGATCGAAGCACGCCGCTGATGGCCGCGTCGTCGATCTCGGCGAGGCGGTAGTGCACCCAGAGCCCGTCGCGGCGGGTGGCGACCAAGCCTGACTTGCGCAGATGCGCCAGGTGGCGTGAAGCCGTCGGCTGCGGGATATCCAGGGCTTCATGGATATTGCACACACAGACCTCGCCGGAAGCGAGCAGTCCAAGAATGCGCCGTCGGGTGTCATCCGCGAGGGCGTTGAAGACCCGGTCCAGGCCGGCGGGAAGCGTTTTCATATTCGTCTTGACGAATATATCAGAGTCCCTATATATTCGCCAAATCGCATATATGGAGACGCCAATGACTAACACGACTGACACGACTGACACAAACCTGATCGACATCGTTAAAGACAAGTACGGCGCTATCGCCCGCAAGGTCACCGCCGGAAGCACCGAAGCTGCTTCCTGCTGCGGTCCCGCCTGCTGCGGCGGCGACCAGGACCCGATTTCCGCAAATCTGTACTCCGACACCGAAGCCGCTGAAGTGCCGGCCGACGCGATCACTGCATCGCTTGGCTGCGGCAATCCAACCGCTCTTGCTGAGCTGCGCGCCGGCGATACCGTTCTCGACCTCGGGTCCGGCGGCGGCATCGATGTGCTGCTCTCGGCCAGGCGCGTTGGGCCGTCGGGCAAGGCCTACGGACTGGACATGACCGACGACATGCTCGCGCTCGCGCTCGAAAACAAGAAGAAGGCGGGCGCGACAAACGTGGAGTTCCTCAAGGGGCACATCGAGAACATCCCGCTGCCGGCGAACACGATCGACGTCATCATCTCGAACTGCGTGATCAACCTTTCGGGAAACAAGGATCGCGTGATGTCCGAAGCGTTCCGCGTCCTCAAGCCGGGCGGCCGGTTTGCCGTGTCCGATGTCGTCCGTCTGCGCGATGTGCCCGACGACGTGAAGAAAAACATGGAGCTGTGGGTCGGCTGCGTCGCCGGCGCGCTCCATAAAGATGACTACGTCGCCAAGCTTGAGGCAGCCGGGTTTACCGACGTCGACGTCGAAGTGACGCGCGAGTACCGCGCGGCCGAGGCGCAAAGCTTCCTGGAGAATTCCGGCCTTGATGTCGCGGAGTACGCCGCCAAGGTCGACGGCGCGTTCATCAGCGCGTTCATTCGCGCGAAGAAGCCGTAATATTCGTAGCATGCCGCCACGCGTCCGTTTCGCGCCCTCGCCGACCGGCTACCTGCATGTCGGCGGCGCGCGAACGGCGCTGTTCAACTGGCTCTACGCGCGGCGTCACGGCGGCACGTTCATTCTGAGAATCGAAGACACTGACGTCGAGCGATCGTCAACCGACATGGTCACGGCGATCTTCGACAGCATGACGTGGCTCGGGCTCGACTGGGACGAAGGTCCGGGTGTCGGCGGGCCGCATGCGCCGTACCTGCAGACCGAGCGCCTCGACAAATATCGCTCGGCCGGCGACGCGCTCGTCGCATCGGGCCACGCGTATCGCTGTTTCTGCCAGCCTGAAGACCTGAAGGCCGAGCGCGCAGCCGCCGAGGCTGCCGGAAAGACGTGGAACTACGACCGGCGCTGTCACAGACGATCCGCCGAAGACATTGCCGCGAAATTGGCAGCCGCTGAGCCGAACGCGATCCGCTTTCTCGTTCCGGAAGGCGTCACGGCCTTCGACGACCTCGTGCACGGCCGCATCGAGTTCGACAACGCCAACATCGAAGACTTCGTCGTCATTCGTTCCGACAGTTATCCGACGTACCACCTGTCGGCGGTCGTCGATGACGTGGATATGGAAGTTACGGAGGTGGTTCGCGGCGACGACCACATTTCCAACACTCCGAAGCAGGTGTTGCTCTACACGGCGATGGGCGCGCCGGTTCCGCGCTTCGCGCACGTGCCGCTCATCATGGGCCCGGACAAGAAGCGCCTCAGCAAGCGTCACGGCGCGACGTCTGTCGGTGAATACGAACGGCACGGATACCTGCCCGAAGCGATGGTCAACTTTCTGGCGCTTCTCGGCTGGTCGCCGGGAGGCGATCAGGAGCTGTTCACGCGCCGAGAGCTGATCGGGCGCTTCGACCTGGAGGGCATCAGCGGCGGTAACGCCGTGTTCAATACCGAGAAACTCGACTGGTTCAACCAGCAGCACATCATGCGTCTTCCGGCCGACGAGATCCTGCGGCGCATTCGCGACGACCTGAAGAGCGCCGGCTGGTGGTCGGATGATCTGTTGAACGTGCGGTTCGAGTGGATGGCGAAAGTGGTTGAGCTGCTGAAGCCGCGGGCGAAGAAGTTATCGGACTTCGTTCCCCAGATGCGCGCGTTTTTCGCGGCCACGCCTGACGAGTTGCTCTTTGATGAAGCCGCCGTCGCGAAACATCTGGGTGATCCCCTGATGCCTGATCTGCGCAGGGCGTTCGCAGAGAAAATCCGCACGATCGAGCCGTACGACGCGGCGGCGATCGAAGCGGCACTCCGCGCGCTCGCCGCCGAGCGCGGCGTCAAGGCCGGAGTGCTGATTCACGCCACGCGAGTGGCGGTGACCGGCCAGGGCAACAGCCCCGGGCTTTTCGAAGTACTCGAGCTCGTGGGCCGCGAACAGGTCATCGAGCGGATCATGTTCGACCGCACCGCGCGCTAGCTTTGCTAAGCTCCCTCGGTGCACGTCAAAGATCCAGCCGGCGCTTTTGAGAAGGGACGGCGCCACCTCATGCGCCGGGATCCCCGTCTCGGCGCGCACATCAAGAAGATGGGCCGCCTCCGGCCCACGTTTGCTCCACGAGACCCGTTTCACGCGCTCGTGCGCGCTGTCGTATCCCAGCAACTGTCGACCAAGGCCGCAGACACGATCGAACGCCGTGTCGTCGCATTACTCGGCGGGCCGGCCGGGCTCTCACCGCAATCATTGCTCGCTGCCGACCAGACTGCGCTTCGCGCCGCCGGGTTGAGCTGGCCGAAAATTTCCTACATGCGCGATCTCGCCGACCATGTCGTCGACGGCCGCCTGGATCTCTACGGCCTCAAACACAAATCAGATGACGAGATCATCGAGGAGATTACGGCGGTCAAGGGATTCGGCCGCTGGTCCGCCGAGATGTTCCTGATGTTCTGCCTGCACCGGCCCGACGTTTTTCCCGTCGGCGACCTCGGCATCGTGAAGGGCGTGCAGCAACTCACCGGCATGAAGAAACGGCCGAAGCCGCGGACGATGGTGCGAGCCGCGGATGGATGGAAGCCGTATCGATCAGTCGCGAGCTGGTATTTGTGGAGGCTGCTCGAGTGACCTCGTACACAGCCGCCCCAGGTCCGGCGTCTGGAAGGACAGCATGACGCTCCGTAAGCAACTGGTGGTTGGCAGCGTCGCCGCTGCTGCCGCCGTGGCCATCGCAGGCACGCTGGCGATCGAGACGCTTCGCGCCCGGGACCGGCGCATCGCGCTCGAGCGCGCATCGGCGGCCGCGGTCACCGAGCATTCGAAAGAGGCCTGCGACGCGTCGCCCAACTGGTTCCTCGCCGGTCCTCGCGAGGGCCGGCCGACACAAGAGGAGCTCGCGCAGCCGGACGCCGACGTCTACACGAAGCGGCCGGACACCAACGCGCGGCCTTTCGAGTTCTTCGCGTTCGATGAAGAGTTCAAGGCCGTCTCGACCGCCGCGCCGCGGTTTCCTGATGCACTGAGGCTGGCGCTGAAGTCAGGCAACGAGTTTGTGAGCCAGACATGGAAAGGCCCCGACGGCCTCGGCGTCGAAACCGCTCGATGGACAGCGTGGCGCCAGAGTGAGTGCGCCGTCCTGCTGTTTCGCGCGGCTCCGCCACCACATCAACCGTGGCAGCGCGCGGGCTTATTCGCCGGACTCTTCGCAGCCACGTTCCTCGCGGTGTTCGTGACCGGCATGCCGACCGAACGCCGGGCCCGGGCCGTGTCGAATGCCATGCGCGGCTCCGCGCGGGATAGCTACGCTGCGATGCTGCCGATGGCCGGCTCTGACGAGCTCGCTTCGGTCAACGCCATCTTCAGCGACGCCGCTACGGAGATTCGCCAACGCACCACCGAGATTCGAGAACAACAGGCCGCGCTTCGCCGGTTGTCCGAGGAGACCTCGCATGACATCGTCGCACCGCTCCATGCGGTGCCCCAGCGCATCGCTGACGTGCTGGCGTCGGTCAGCCTCACGCCTGCGGTGCGCGAGCAGATGTTCGCCGCGCTCCGGGATGCGCAGACCGTCGCGCTCCGCGGCGCGAATCTCGTCATCGCCGCGCGCCTGCGCGACAGGGACGCCGGTATCCAGACAGGATCCGTAGACCTCACCGCCACGGTGACCAAGGTTGTGTCGGATTACGCGATGCTCGCCAACGCGTTCGGCGTGCGGCTCTCGGCGTCGGTGCCGGACGCCGCCGTAATGGCGACCGGCGACCCCGACCTCTTCGAGTCCGCGCTCGCAAACCTCGTCGACAACGCGATCCGCTATACCAAACCGGGCGGAGCCGCCGTCGTCAATCTCGACGGCGATCCGCGCGGCCGGTTCAAGCTGGTCGTCAGTGATGACGGCGCGGGGCTGAACGACGCGATGCTGAAATATGTCAACGGCGTGCGCCGTTTCCGTGGCGACGAGCGCCGCAAACACCGGCTCGACGAAGTGGGGCTGGGCCTGGCGATCGTCCACGAAGTAACGGGCCGGGCGAAGATCGGCCTGACGTTCCGCCGCAAAGACTACGGCGGGCTCGAAGTCACACTGCAGTTTTCGCAGTAGAATCCGCCGATGATCAACCGGCGTGCCTTGTTGCAACTCGGTAGCGTGGTCGTGGCGTGGCGGCCGTTTGCGCGGCTCAGGCTGCTGGCGCAGGCGCCGGCGCCGACCTTCACAACAGAACAGATCAAGACACTAGGCGGCATCGCCGAAGCCGCGCTGCCATCGGCGCTCGACGCTGAGGCTCGCGACGGGGCCGTGCGAAAGTTCGTCGCCTGGCATGTGAACTATCGCGAAGGCGCGGACATGGGTCACGGATACGGCAACTCGACGCTGCGCCAGAAGTCCGGGCCCGCTGTCGCGCCGCGGTATCCCGCGCAGTTCGCCGCTCTGGATCAATCGGCAATCGCACAAGGGGCAGTGTCATTCGCCGCCGCCTCGCCGGCGATCCGCCGCCGCGTCGTCGACGCGGCGTTGAATGGCACGCCACCGGTCAATCGCCTGCCGGCACGTCCAACGGGCGCCAATCTCGTCGCCGATTTCATCGGCATGTATTTCACGAGCGCCGGCGCGTTCGACCTCGCGTATCAAGCCGCAATCGGCCGTGACGATTGCCGCGGCCTGGAGAACTCCGACCAGCCGCCGCCCGCACTCGGAGGCCGATGATGCAGGCGCGGCGCACAGTTTCCGCGGATTACGTGATCATCGGCGGCGGCATCACCAGCGCGATGGTCGCCCAGAAACTCAGCGAGCTCAAACCCTCCGCGACAATCATCATCGTGGAAGCGGGATCCCAGCTCTACGACAGCGACAACCGCTTTCAATATCGCCAGCGCGGCCTCGACTACGGCGAGAACCAGTGGCCGGGCGATTTCATTGCGGATCAGGCGCCCGACGGCATGATCTCGCGGACGATGGCGGTGGGCGGATCGGCGCTTCACTGGGGCGGCGTCTGCAACAGATTCTCGGAGGAAGACACGCGCCTGAAATCGATGTACGGCATCTCCACTGACTGGCCGCTCGAGTGGGCCGATCTGGAGAAGTCTTACTGCGAAGCGGAGCGTCGCATCGGCGTATCTGGTGAACCGAGCCCGCTCAAGGAAGATTGGCGCAGCGAACCGTTTCCGATGCCCGCGATGACGCCGAGCTACAACCTCACGCAGCTGAAGACATGGGCGGAGAAGAGCGGCGTGCCGTTCTGGACGACGCCGCAGGCGAAGAACACCGTTGATGGATACGGCGGGCGCAGCAAATGCCATCGATGCAACACGTGCGAGATTTGTCCGACCGGCGCGCGGTATTCGCCGGACTGGACGTTCAAGCAGCTTATTGCCGACAAAACCCGCAAGGTCGAACTCCACGCCAACACCCTCGTGCGCAAGCTCGTGCTCGACGACACGTCCACGCGTGTTGTGGCAGCGCACGCCGTGAGCCAGGATGGAACGGCGCGCGAAACCGAGTACCGCGCCAAAACGTTCGTCATCGCTTCCGGATATGTGTGGAGCGCACACCTTCTGTTGAACTCTGCCGAGGCACGGTTTCCAACGGGCCTCGCAAACAAAACCGACCAGGTCGGCCGCTACATCAACGGCCACCTTGCATATCAAGCGCAGATCGATCTGGACCTGCGGATTTTCCCCGGTATGAATGAACAGCACAGCCTGATCTCGCGGCAATACTTCCGCTGCGCGACCGACAAGCCGTACGTTCGCCATGACCTGCGTGTCTGGGAAAGCGGCAGCGGCCGTGAACCGCGCCTGCGGGATGGAGCCGGCAAACTCCTTCTTGGCGACGATTTGATGAACGAATGGCGATCGCGCACCCGGCGCGGCTCTGCGCGCGTGCGCGGCTATTTCACCGTCGAGCCCGACAAGGAAAGCCGGATCACGCTCGACTCGTCACGAAAGAATCGGCACGGCGACCCCATGCCACTTGTACGTCACAAGATCGACGGCCCGAGCGAAAGCCTGGGGCCGGCGACGCGCGCGCACTTCGAGACTGTGTTCGCTGGACTCGCAAAGGCCAACGACGGCAGGCTCGGCGGCGTCAGCGCGCTGAACTATCAGGATCATCCCGCGGGCGGCTGCCGGATGGGCGCCGATCCCAACACCAGCGTGGTGAATTCGTTCGGCCGGACGCACGATCACGAAAACCTGTTTGTCGTTGGAGCGCCGACGCTGCCAACTGGCGGCTGCACGAACGGGACCTTGACGTTTGTGGCCGTCGCGCTCAGATCGGTTCCGGAGATCGCCCGCTAGCCGACGAATTCGAGTTTTCGGGCCTGCTCTTCGATGCGGGCCTTCGTGAGCAGCTCCACGATGACGCTCAGCACGATGATCGCGGCAGCGAGGGCGGCTGTCATCAGCCAGCTTGCGAAAAGCCATGGCGCGGCAAACGTCAGCGCGACGTTGGTGATGCCGATGACGGTCATCAGCAGCATCATGCGCGACGGTCCGCCGCCTTTGTCGAACGGTTTTGCGAACGGCAGCTCAGGATCCATCAGGATCGTCACCTGCAAGACGAGATGGCTGATCAGTCCGAGCAACAACACATGCGCGATCGCACGCACCCCATTGCCGGTCGCGTAGGCCATCGCCGCGGCGACGATCAGCACATACGGCAACAGGAACAGCGTCACGACGACGTCCTTGGCGGCGCGGATGAGGCGCGCGCGGCTGACCGGCGCGGCGAAGAAGATCCAGGACGCGCGGTACGAATCGCTGCGTGTGAGCTGCATCTTCAGCATCGCCGGGAACATCATGATGGCGAACCCCACGAGCATGAACTGGCCGCCCTCGTCGTCCGACAGATCACCGCGGTGCGAAACGCCCTGAAAAATGTAGAGCGCCGTGAGCGGAAGGATCGTCAGGATTCCCATCCGGAATTTCTGATCGTTGCGGAACTGGCTGCGGATGAGCAGTGCCATCGCGCGATTCGCTCCCTCTCGAAACAGCCAGCCGCCCGCGCGGCTCCCTGGCGTAGCTTTAGCCTGGGCGAGCCTCGCCGAAGCCTTGGCGGAGGCGGGCGCCGTAGTCACCGACACTTCGCCGAGCCGGTCTGAAAAGCCCGAGGCGAGCGATCCGGTCAGGGCGAAGGTCATCCCGGCCAGCGCGAGGATCGTGAGCGCGGCGGGAACGACCGTGATCGCGCTGAAGTCGCCGCGCACGAGATCGAAGTAGCTGGCGAACCAGGCCGGCGGCGCGAGAGCCACAAGCCAGGTCTTGTCGAGCGTGAACTCCGCCAGAAACGCTTTTGACGCGGAGCGGTTGACGATCATGTAGCCGCCGTACACAAGGAAGCTCATGACCAGCTGGAGGATCGACAGGACCTGTTTCAGCAGGTTGGCCCCGACAAGCCGTTGCAGCGCGCCGTAGCTCACGAGCAGGAGGAACGCGATCGCAATTGACGAACCGAACATCGCCGCGAGGCCGGCGGTCCCCACAAGCGGGCCGCGCTTGAGGAACAGGAAGGTGATGGGAAGGTACGACACGAGCGTTGTCAGAAGCAGCGTGTAGACCAGCACATTGGTCAGCCGCACGGCGAAGTACGTGCGCGAACTGACGGGCCGGTAGCCGAGAATCGCGTAGTCATCGGCGGAGGTAAGCGCGGTCGAATGATCGAGCATCACCGCCATGCCGGTCATGAACATCACGTAAGCACAGAGCAGCGTTCCCGCAAAAAACAGATCCGTCGCGGCGACAACCGCGATGGAGAGGAACATGCCGATGACGCTGTAGATGAGGAATTGGCCGAGCAGCGCTTTGCCGCCCGAATCTGATTGGCGCCCGGCGCGGCCCATTGACAGCGAACGGCCGCGGAAGTCCCGCCTGAGGATCGCGCGGGTCAGCGCGTGCCACTGCGCGTAGTCGACGCCCAGGGCGTCAAACAACGGCTTCACGATCGTTTGTCTTGAAGCGCCGACAGCAAGTCCGACGCAACCTGCCCGACGTCGGCGTGACCCGTGAGTTTGCCGAAGGCGCCTTCGAGCGACGCCTCGCCGGTCGATCGCTTGAGATCTTCCGATGTTCCCGACGCCACAAGGCGGCCGTTGTCGATGATCACGATCTTCGAGCACATCCGGTCAACCACTTCGAGAATGTGCGAGCAGAAGAGAATCGTCTTCCCCTGGCCGGCCATCTGCTTCAGCAATTCCTTGATCACCATCGCGGTGTTGGCGTCGAGTCCGTCGAGCGGCTCGTCCATGATGAGCACGTCGGGGCGGTGCATCAGCGCGGCGATGATCGCCACCTTCTGGCGCATGCCTTTCGAGTACTCGCTCATGCGCTGGTTTTCGGCGGACGTCAGGCCGAAAAGCTCGAGCAGCTCGCCGCGTCTCGTGGCGGCGGTCCGGCCATCGAGGTGATACAGGCACGCGACAAGCTCGAGATACTCGGATCCGGTCAGCCCGTCATAAACCGTGGCCGTCTCCGGCACGTATCCAATGCGTTTCTTCACTTCCATCGGCTGCTCGACGACGTCGAAGCCGGCGACGAGCGCGCGCCCGGCATCGGGGCGGATCATTCCCGTGAGGATCTTGACGGTGGTTGATTTGCCTGCGCCGTTCGGGCCGAGGAAGCCGAGAATCTCTCCGGGAAGGACCGTGAGGTCCAGGCCGATGAGCGCCGGCTTCGCGCCGTAGCTGCGGCTGAGATTCTCGGTTGTGATCATTTCTCTTTCAGCAAGTCCTCGATCATCTTCGCCAGGCGCGGCTCGTTCACATCGTCGTATCCGACCATGATCAGGCGGATCTTGCCTTTCTTGTCGATGAGCATGATTTGCGGGATGCCGCCGACGCGATACGCGACGTAGTTTGGATCCTGCGCCGGCAGGTACTCGACTTTGCCGTTGGTGACCTTGACGGTGATTTTGTCGGTAATCGCGACGGGCACGTCGCCGAGGTGGTGTTCGGCGAAGTAGATCTTGTCTTTGGCGATTTCATCGGCGGCCGAGAGGTTCTGTTCGGCGCCGATGTATCCGTAGAGTTGCGTGGCGAGCGCCACGCGGAATCCCTGCGGGCCGTATTTCGCGCGCAGGCGGTTCACGCCGGGGTAGCTCTCTTTGCACGGCCCGCACCAGTGCGCGGTGAATTCGAGCAGGGTGACGTGGCCGGGCATAGCCAGCTCGTTGTTGTTGCCGGGTTTGTTGAACCACGTCGGCGCAGTGAGTGCCGCTGCGGGAAGGCCGACAAGTTCGAGTCGGCCAATCTCTGAGTCGAACATCGACTCCTTGATGGTGAAACCAGGACGCGAGAGATAGCCGCCCCACTCCTTTACGCCCTCACGAAGAAGTGCGAGCGCCTTGTCGGTCATGGCCTGACCGGCCCAGGCTTGGGCCATATTGATATGAGCGTTTGCGATCGTCGCGGCGAATTTCTGCTTCTGATCCGGCGTGAACGTTTTCGACGCGTTGATGAGCCAGGTTGAGTGCTTGATGATGCCGGCGTCAATGTCGTCGGCGCGGTAATAGCCATTCATCGACGCGTGCGCGGACATCTGCTGGTCGAACGCTTCCGCGCCGAGGGCGTCAAGCTGGTCTGCAAGTTTCTCGAGACGGGCATTGCGCTCGTCGCCCTTCGGCTCGCCTAGGGCCGTGCGAACCATCCGGAAAAGCGCGTCGGCGCGAACGGTCGTCGTGAGATCCGTACGCGCGAGAAGCGTATTCAGCATCTCGGTTGCCTTCGCCGGTTGGCCGGATTCGCTGTAGACCTCGGCCATGCCGACGAGACCCGCGGGATCGAGCGTCGCGATGTCGATCTTTGCGGCGCACTCGGATGCCATCGCTTTCTTGTCCGCTTCGATCTTGTCGAACTTGGCGCGCGTCAGCGGCGCCTGTGCCTTCTGTTGGGCGGAGACAAAATCGCGCGCAGCTTTCACGCATGCGGCCGGCGCCGAGAGCGGCGTCGCTGGAGTTTGCTGGATGGAGAGAACGACGGCGAGTGCGAGCAGCATGGCGTGTCCTTTGTCATTCGAAAACTTAGTCGAGACCCTTGCGAAGAAACGAAACGAACTCAGCGGAGCTCCGCGTCAAACCGCCGAACCCCACTCGCGGCGTGCCGTCAGGATCGATGGCAGCGTAGTAGGGGAGCGCGACCGTGCCGTACGTCTCGCGCTGCATGTTCTGGAATCCGCGGTAGAGCTCGCCCTGGCCGTCGGTGTAGAGGCGGACGCGCACGTAGCGGGTGAGCTCGAGCGCGACTTCCGGGCGGGGAAACATGTTGGCTTCCATCCAGCGGCAGTTCGTGCAGGTGTAGCCGGTGAAGTCTACCAGCAGGGGGCGGTTCTGCTGCTTCGCCTCGGCCAGCGCTTTCTGGTAGTCATTGATGATCCATTCCGGCTCTTTACCGGCGGCCAGAACACCGGCTTCGGCAGGCGGTAGAAACGCCTCGAGCTCGCCGAGACGCGCCCCCCGAATGCCGTTGCCCAGCCACATCGCGAGAACAAATGACGCCGCAGCCAGCGCGAGCTTGATCGGCGTTCTCGTGCCCTTGAGGAACTGCCACATCAATAAGAGAGCAATCACAACCCACGAAGCCAGCACGACCGAGCGCGTGAAGATGCCCCAGCCCCACACAAGGTCCACGTTCGACAGGAACTTCATCGCCGCGGCGACTTCGAGCAGGCCCATCGACACCTTCACCGACTTCAGCCAGTTGCCTGCGCGCGGCAGCGAGGCGAGCCGCTGCGGCACGAGCGCGAGAATCACGAACGGCAGCGCGAACACACTCGAAAACGCGAGCATGCCAACGAGCGGCCACTGCCAGTCGCCGGTCGCCGCGACGACGAGCAGGCTGCCCAAAAAAGGAGCCGTACAAGTAAACGACGTGAGCGTGAAGGCAAAGCCCATCAGCAGCGTGCCGAGGAATTGACCGCGCCCGCGTTCCGCGCCGACCGCACGCGTGACCATGCTCGACGGCAGCGCGACCTCGACGCGGCCGAACAGGCTCAACGCAAAACCGAGAAAAAGCGCGGTGATGCCCAGGTTCACCCAGGGGTTCGCTGCGAACTGATTCAAACCCGACGCACCGAGAAACAGCGCCAGCGCGAGACCCACAGCGCTGAATGTCAGCACGATCCCCGCGCCATACACGAGCGCCTGCGTCACCGCTTCGGCGCGCGTGCGGCCTGCGCGCGCGGTGAAATAAGAAACCGTGATCGGCACCATCGGAAAAACGCACGGCGTCAGAAGCGAGAAGAACCCCATCAGCATCGCGAGGCCGATGTAGGCGGTGAAGCTGCTGGCTTGAGCGGACGCAGACGCGAGATCAGGAATGACGCGCTTTGCGGCCGTTGGTGTGGCCGGCGGAGCCGGCACGGGTTCAGCGACCGGCGGGGCCGGTTCGACTGGAGCTGTTGCGCCAGCCAGTTTGGGCGCATCCACTTCGAATCGTTGCGTCAACGTCTCGACAGCCGGCGGCAAACACAGCCTGTCGTTGCACGTCTGGTACGACATGTCGATCGAAAGAATCGCCGTACCGCCAGTCGCTGTCTTCGAAACAACCACCGGAATCGTGATGACCGCCGCGTCCGCGTAGTACTCGGTCTCCATGTTGAAGTTCGGATCGAACGCGCGCGACGGAAGCGGGCTCGTCGCCGTTGTCCCGGGCCCGAACACAGGCGTCTTCTTCACCGTGACGACTAACGCGTGCGGTCCACCGGGCGCCTGCGTGAGCGAGTAGACCTTCCAGCCGCTGTCGATTTGGGCGGTCGCCGTTGCTGTGATCGTCGAGCCCGGCTTTACGGGGCCAGATGGGGAAACCTTCAGTGACCAATGGACAGGTGTTTGAGCGGATGCGGGCGCAATCGCCACGGCGATCGCGAGCATCGTCCACCCAAGTACCTTCGGCATCGGCACGTGCATGAGGCATGATATCCGGCAAGCTCGCCTCTATCGACGTGTCGCGGTTCAAGACTCCCCTGCTCGTTCTGCTGATTGGCGTCAGTGCGTTATTGACTGGCGCCGAGGCCGTATCGGTTGCCGCCGAGGAAGGCCCGACGCCGGTCCGCGCGTTTCGCGGGTTCACCCGCGGCTCCGGCGCAACGGGACTGCCGGCCTCCACCGTCGTCTCTCTTCATACCGATCGCGAAGGCACCATCTGGATTGCGACCTTTGACGGCGTCGCTCGCGTCGAGCGCGGCGAAGTCGAACGCCTTGCTCACACACAAAACGCGCCTGTCGCCGGGCCGATGTTTCGCATTATCGATCGGCGCGACGGCGGCATCTGGGTCACCGGTGCCGGCGGCGTCTATGGATTTGACGGAATCACATGGACGCTCTTGCCGTCGCCGGGGGATTTGACCGCGCTGGCAGAAGACGCCTCGAAAAACCTCGTCGCGCTCGATCGGCGCGGTCACATCTGGGTCAAGTCGCCGGGCAAAGACTGGCGGGAGATCGTCGAAGGCGTCGAGAGCCTCGGGCTGCGAGCCCTCGCCACGCTTGCCGACGGCCGCGTGCTCGCAGCAGGCGCCGGCGGCGTGTTCTTCGTCGACAACGGACAGTTCGCGGGCCCGTTCGGCGAGCGGCTTCCCGAAGTGCTTACGGCGATCCGCGTCGCGTCAAACGGCCGCGCCTGGGTCGGTACCGAGAGCGGCCGCCTGTTTTCGCGCACCGGCACAGGTCCCTGGGAACCGGCGGATCTTCCGGGCTGGGATGGCGGGCGCATCAGGTCGATGACCGAAGACAGCCGCCGGCGCATCTGGATTGGCGGCGACAACGGCCGCGCCGCCGTCGGCACCGAATCAATCGCATTCAAAAAATGGACGCCCGTCAACGGCCTCAAGGCATCGCTCGTTACGGCGCTGGCCGGCGATCTCACCGGCGGCATGTGGTTCGGGTACAACGGCGCCGGACTCCAGCAATGGCTCGGCGAAGAATGGACGCATCGCACGTTCTGGCGCGAACGCGGCGATGCCGACGCGACCATCACCTTCAGCGTCCGCCCGACAGCAGACGGGGGCTTCATCGCCGGCGTGTTCGGCCGCGGCGTCTGGCGCTGGGATGGCAAGACGATGGCGGCGTACGGCCGCGAGCAGGGGATTACCGAAGACGTGCGATTCGCGATCGAGCCCGAGCCCGGCATGATCTGGGTGGGCGCGCGCAACGGCATCTTCGAAGGCCGCGGCAGTCGCTTCACACGCACGCTCAAACTCAACGCCGGCTTCGTCAGCGGATTCTTCAAATCGCCGACCGGCGAATGGTGGGCAACCACAACCGCTGACGGCGTATTCGTGAAGAGCGGTACAGGCTGGCAGCCGCATGCCGCGCTCAACGCGCAGCTTGCCAGGTTCACGCCGAACATTCGCGACCTGATCTGGCGGCAGAGCGGCGAGCTGTGGATCGCCGGCGGCCGCGATCTCATCACGTTTCCAAACGGACCCGCCGGCGCCGGCGTCGTGCTGCCGCTGCCAGCCGGCCTCTCGTCGCCGAATGCGCTCATCGAGCGCGACAACGCCGTCTGGATCGGCGCGGTCGGCGGGCTCGCCGTGCGCACCGGCGACCAGTGGCGCGTCATGACGGGCGCCGATGGTTTGCCGGGCACGACAATCTATTCGCTGGCGTTTGCGCCCGACGGGTCCGTCTGGGCCGGCGGCTCTTCCGGCGTCGGGCACCTCAAGGCCGATCAGTGGACGGTCTACGACGCGAGCAACGGCCTCATCTCCGAGGAGTGCAACACATTCGGCCTCGCCGTGCGGCCTTCCGGCGAAGTGATCGTCGGCACGATGTCGGGCCTCGCGATCTTCGACCCTGCGTCGCTTTCGCCGCAGCCGGCGCCCGAACTTCGCTCGTACTGGCGCGCGCCTCTGCCAGACGCGCAGGGTCAGGTTCGTCTCCCCGCCGAAGCCCGTCGTTTGTTTTTGCAGTGGTCGGCGCCCTGGCCGCGGCCGGTCCCGGTTGTCTATCGCACACGCATTCGTGAGATCAGCGAAGCGTGGTCGGATCCGCAGACCGCGCCGGTGCTCCGCGTCGAGAATCTCAACGCAGGCTCGTATTCGGTTGAAGTCGCGTCTCGATTCGATCGCGCCGGCGCCGACTGGACCGTGCCCCTTACCGCCGTCGTCATCGTCGCGCCAAGAGCGTGGGAAACAGCGTGGGCGAAGATCGCGATCGTCGGCGTCGCTGCTGTGATCTTGATTGCGCTGGTGCGGTGGCGCACGGAGCGATTGGCGACGCGCGCACGCGAGCTCGAGAAAGCCGTGGCTGAAGCGTTGTCGTCAGCCAAAGTGTTGCGGGGGTTGTTGCCGATCTGCGCGCACTGCAAAAAAGTCCGCGATGACGGCGGGTACTGGACGCGCATCGAGGATTACATCAGCCGCCATAGTGAGGCCGACTTCAGTCATGGCTTTTGCCCGGACTGCGTCGAGAAACACTATGGCGAGCTTGATATCGACGATATCGACTAGCTCTTCGGGCCGATCTTCAGGTTGTTGACAACCCGCTTCACGCCGTCCGTGTAGTTCGCCAACGCCGCAGCGCGCGCTTTGCCGGCAGCGTTCGTGACTGTGCCGTTCAGCGTGACGATGTTGTTCTTCGTGTCGACGTCGATCTTGCTGCCTTTGAGCGAGTCTTCGCCGACGAAGAACCAGTTCACTTTCGTAGTAATCCACGCGTCGCTGATCTTCTCGCCGGATTTGTTCATGCCGTTCTTAACCTTGGCGGACAGATCCACGTCTTCGTTTTTGTCGACGACGATGTTGTTCTCGACGCGCGTGATCCCGGCGATCTTTGCCAGCCGGCCGGCTTCGGCCTTCTGCGCCGCCGTCTTGACGTCGCCCGAGAGCGTGGCAACGCCGCTTGCCACCTTGACGTTGATGTCGTATTTCCGCACGGAGTTGGTCGTGTCGATGCGGAAGACGATGCGGTCCTTGAGTTGATCGTCAGTCGCTTGCTGACTTTCTGTGGTTGCGGCGTTCGCGAGAATCGGTGCGGTGAGCGTCAGACCGAGCAGGCTGACCATGCTGGCAACGAAGAGTCCGCTGACAAAGTAGTTACGTGACATTGGGGATTGCCTCCAGGTCCCATGAAAACAGCGATGGGGCCCAGGGCGCTGTACCTTGGGGTACAGTCCCTCCCGAAATACCCGCCGGCAAGGCCGGCGTCGTGGCGGGTATCAGGTTCTACTTGCCCATCATGCTGAGCAGCGCGTAAATCACGACCGCGCCGACGATGCCGAATCCGAGGAGTTTCGCGATGCCGTAGGAGGCAAGTGCTTTGAGTATCATGCGCGAAAGTATTGCAAGGCGCGTACCGCTGCGGCCCCTGTGGAGTTCCGGATTTGTGGGTAGTTCCCTCGCCAAACTAGACCCGGGACGGGTCGTACTCAAACTAGACCCGGGACGGGTCGTACTGCTACCGTTAGAAGTTCCACCCGTTGCTGGGACGTCGTTCAACGGTAGGACAGCAGACTCTGACTCTGCTTATTGGGGTTCGAATCCCTGCGTCCCAGCCAATTTCATCCCTACCCCCGCCGAGCGTTCCGGGTATTCCTTTCATACCAGGGCGCTCAGTTCGCAGGCGTTTTCGATCGCTGATCCTGTAGCGGTGTTGTCGAAGATGCACCACACGTCTCGGGACTGAGCGGCCGCTCTGACCTGTTCCGCAAGCTGCGAGATGTACGGCGCTTCGTAGCGCGACCAGTACATCCGCGGGGCTCCATGCAATCGGAAGTAGGCGATGCCGTTCCATCCACCGGGAACCGTGGATCCTTCGGCGGTCTGAGGATCGGCCGCGACTCGTCCTACCCGGTAGCGGATCAGCAGGCCATTTGCGCGAGCGGTAAACCAGGTCGCACGCCAAGGCCGCTCGTGCCTTCGAGGAACCGCTCGAACGGCGCGCGCGACCGTCGCAGCCGTTGCTCGTGCGTGATGAGCTTGGGCACCTTCACGGCAAATCGAAAATCTTCGCCCGTCCATTCCGCCCACTTGGCGTAGGTCGCCGGCGTGTGCGGCCGGTAGAACGACGAGTTGATCTCGGCGCACGGCAACACGCGCGCGTAACGCTGGAGGTGCGAGCCCTCCGAGGCGAAACGCGGCGCCGACGCGCGCGGAATCGACCACCCCGCTGTGCCGACGTAAATCACACGGTCCCCAACGCAGGATGTTCGTCTCCGCAGCGGGAGTCAGTAGCGAACTGAACAGCCCAACCCTCATCAGGCAATAATGGATACCCGCATCTCGCATGAGTGACATCCACGCAACCAGCGACGAGTTTCGCGCGCACGTCGCTCTCCGGCGAACCTTCGCGATCATTTCTCACCCGGACGCGGGCAAGACGACGCTGACGGAGAAGATCCTGCTGTACGCAGGCGCCATCGAGCTGGCCGGCGCCGTGCGCGGCAGAAAGTCCCGCCGCCACGCCGTGTCTGACTGGATGGCGATGGAGCAGGAGCGCGGCATCTCGCTGACATCGACCGCGCTCGAGTTCGATCTCGACGGCAAGCGCATCACGCTGCTCGACACGCCGGGCCACAAGGACTTCAGCGAAGACACCTACCGCTCGCTGGTCGCCGCCGACAGCGTCGTCATGGTGCTCGACTCGGCGAAGGGCGTCGAAGAACAGACGCGGAAGCTGTTCCAGGTCTGCAAGCGGCATCGCCTGCCGATTCTGACGTTCGTCAACAAGTGCGACACAGAGGGCCGCGATCCGCTCGCGCTGCTCGACGAAATCGAAAGCGTGCTGGGAATCTCGGCCGCTCCGCTCAACTGGCCGATCGGCCGCGGCGCGCACTTCCGCGGCGTCTACGATCTGACGCGCCGCGAAGTCATGCTGTACGAAAAGCACATGCAGGGTCAGCGGCGCGCGCCGGTGACGGTGTCGGATCATCAGGACCCCGATCTCAAAGAGCTCGCCGGTGACTACGCGTACAACGAATTTCTCGACGGCATCAACATCGTCGCGACTGCCGGCGCGGCGTTCGACCATTCCGAGTATCTGAACGGGCGGCAAACCGGCGTGTTTTTCGGCAGCGCGATCAACAATTTCGGCCTCGAACCGTTTCTCGAGGGTCTTGTGAAGTTGGCGCCGCCGCCGTCGCCGCGTATGACGCAGGAAGGCGAGGGTGTGGACCCGGCCGCGAAGGACTTCAGCGGGTTCGTCTTCAAGATCCAGGCGAACATGGATCCGCGTCACCGCGACCATGTGGCGTTTGTCCGTGTGTGTTCCGGCCAGCTGCTCAAGGACATGACGGTGATCAACGGCCGGCTCAACGCGCCGATTCGGGTGTCCCGTCCCTACAAGATCTTCGGCCGCGAGCGCGAGACCTCGGTCGAGTCCTACGCCGGCGACATCGTCGGCCTCGTGAATCCAGGCCGTTTCATGATCGGCGATTCGCTCTATACCGGCAGACCGGTGCAGTTCCCGCGCGTGCCGCAGTTCGCCGCGGAGCATTTCGCGCGGCTTCGCCTCGACGGCCAGCGGCACAAGCAGTTTGACGATGGCGTGCGGCAGCTCGAGGAAGAGGGGCTGATGCAGGTGTTCCGCGCGAAAGTCGGCCGCGATCCCATCGTTGGCGTCGTCGGCGCGCTGCAGTTCGACGTCATCCAGTCACGGTTGAAGGTGGAGTACGGCGTTGCCAGCAAGATCGAGGTCATGAACTATCACGCCGCGAGGTGGATCGATCCGCCGGACACTGATCCGCAGTCGCTCAAGGGACTTGGCGTCAGCGTGCTCGACGTCACTGACCGTCTCGACCGCTCGGTGCTGCTGTTTCCGACGGAATGGTCGTTGCAGTACGTCGAGCGCGAAAATCCCGGCGTGAAGTTTCTGTCGGAAGTGGACCGTTAGGGTCATGCGTTGCGCGTCGTGATTTCTGATCCCCGAGTGGAATACACCGGGCGCCTTGCGCGCTGGGACGCCGCGATCGCTGCCGGTGATCGACGCCATCAGCTCCTCGCCAACCTGCGTCTCTCGCTTGTCGGCGTGGTCGGCGTGCTGATCTGGGCTGTGTCAACGGGCCGCGCCGGTGCCGAGTGGTTTGCCGCGCCGCTCGTGGTTTTCATCGCGCTGGTGATCTGGCACGGCAGCATCCTTAATGGCATTGAACGATCACGGCGCGCCCGACGCATTTACGAGCGCGGCATGTCGCGCATCGACGGCACATGGTCCGGGCAAGGAGCTGACGGCGCGCGGTTTGTCGAGAGCGCAACGTTTGCTGCCGATCTCGATCTCTTTGGGCCGGGCTCGCTGTTTCAGCTGCTCAACACAACGCGCACAGAAGTAGGCGAGGAGGTTCTTGCCGAATGGCTCACGCACGGCGCAAATCCGGATGAAGTGCGCGCGCGTCAGGCCGCCGTAGAAGAGCTGCGACCGATGGTGGATTTCCGCGAAGGGCTTGCCGTCACCGCAGAGAACGGCCGCATCGGTCGCACCGGAGCGCTCGGCCGATGGGCGGTGCTGCCGTCCATGTCGGCCACCGTCCTCAGCGCCGTAGGTTTCACAGCGCTGTCGCTGGTCAGCGTGCTGTTGCTTGTCGCGATCTTCACGACGCCCACTCCCGTGCGCACCGTGTTTCTCTGGTTCCTCGTCCAGGTCGGAATCGCTGCACTGTGGGCTCGCCGCGCCGGTCCAGAACTGGGCGGCGTAGACGATGCCGCTGCCGATCTTTCGCTGGTGAAGGCGTTGCTCGAACGGATCGAGCAAGAGTCGTTTCAATCGCCGCGCCTGGCTGCGTTGCGCCAAGCGCTTCCCGGAGAGGGCCGGCTGGCGTCGCAGCGCATCCGGCAGCTCGAGCGTCTTGTGACGGCGCTCGATTCATGCAGTAATCCGATGGTCGCGCCGTTTGCGAAGTACTTCCAGATTCCGGCGCACATGATGATGGCCATCACGCGTTGGCGCGCCAAACACGGGCACGCAATCGGCGCCTGGCTGCGAGCTGTCGGCGAAGCCGAGAGCTTCGCCGCGCTGGCGACATTCGCGTTCGAGAATCCAGCCAACCCGTTTCCGGCGATCGACACCTCACAGGCCGGGTTTGACGCGACCGCCCTCGGGCATCCGCTGATCCACTCGTCTACGGCTGTGGCAAACGACGTTCGCCTCGGCGGGGAAGCGCCGCACGTGCTGATGATCAGCGGGTCGAACATGTCCGGCAAGAGCACGCTGCTTCGCGCCATCGGCGTGAACGTCGTGCTGGCGCTCGCCGGAGCGCCAGTGCGCGCCGCGCGGCTTCGCCTGTCGCCCGTGGCGCTGGGTGTTTCGCTGCGGGTCGAGGACTCTCTTCAGGGCGGGCAGTCGAAGTTCTACGCCGAGATCCTGCGGCTCCGATCGATCGTCGATCTTTCGCGCGGGTCAGTGCCGCTGCTGTTTCTGCTCGACGAGATCCTCGCCGGCACGAACTCCTATGACAGGCGTATCGGGGCGGAGGCGATCATTCGCTCACTCGCATCCGCCGGCGCCATCGGGTGCGTGACGACGCACGACCTGGCTCTCACCGAGCTGGTGCCGGCTCTCGGCGCGAAAGCTGCGAACGTTCATTTCGAGGACCGCATCGAAGACGGCAAGATGGTCTTTGACTACCAGATGCGTCCGGGCGTTGTGGAGCGGAGCAATGCGCTGGCGCTGATGCGTGCGATCGGCATCGACGTCTGAAAGGGTCTGTCCCTGAACTGCCGGGACAGACCCTTTCCCTTACTGGATGCGGAACGCCGACACCGGCCCGCCGCACATGCCGATGACGAACATGCCGCCAATCGTGATGGCGTACTCGCCGGGAGGCAGCGAAGCCGGGCGAGAGATGTAGAGCTGACCGACATCCTTCGGGCGCTTCGGATTCACGTTGGGGATTGGGTCGCCATAGGCCATGCCGTTCATCGGCACGTACTGACCCGTCGCGTAGCGTCGGTTTTTGTCGCTCGCAAACAGCCGCTCTAATTTGAAGAGCTTCATGACCGGAGCGACGAGGGACGCGTAGCCCTCGATCTCTTTTGTGGACCCATGCGTGCGTGATGCGAACGCGAGCGTTTCGTCAGAGCGGAGTACGACCGGCGAAGTGTCGCCCTCGATGTAGCAGTACTCCTTGCTGCCGCGCTCCTTCCTGGACTTGACGGTCTCGAGCGGCTCCATCGATCGCGTCGACGCGTGGAAGCGATACGACTGCCCGCCGAATGGAAGGTCGAGCTCTGTGGGTGAGGACTGAGGGGGCGCCGCCGCCCCCGCGATCGTTCCAAAGAGGACGAGACTCGCGGCGGCGAGCGACAGATTCCGCATCAGGCTATTTACACGCCTGGCAGCGATTGTTGTTCTTGGCGCCCATGCCTTCGAGCAGTTTGATCGTCTCGGGGAACGGCTGCGTGCGCTGTTCCGGGCTGTTGGCCATGTCGACCGTCGTCTGACCGGCGCGATTGACAGCCATCACGTTCGCACCCTTGCCAACGAGGTACTTGATCATCCCGTTGTCGCCGCGCGCGGCCGCGAGGTGGAGCGGCGTGAACCCGTCGGCATCGCGGACGTTGACGTCGACCTTCAGCTCTTCGATGAAGTATTTCGCCGCCGGCATCCAGCCGTCGGGCACATGGCGATGCTGCTGAGCGACGCGCGAGGTGCCGTAGCCGACGCCGCTCGCGGCCTGGAACGGCGGCACATGCGGCCCGCCGCCCGGAACCGCGTCGAGGCCGGACTGATCGTTCGGCCGCTTCGGCGTGCCGAATGTCTTCGTCGCGAGGTTGGGATCGGCGCCGTACTTCGTCAGCAGGCGCATCGCGTCGATATCAAGGGCGTACGCCGCGCGCCAGAATGCGGTCGCGCCAGAAAAGTCCACGCCCATGCGGCCGGTGTTGTAGGACGCGTACCAGATGTGCGACAGCGTGCGCGCGTTCGGATCGGCGCCTTTCTTCAGCAGCGCTTCCATCAGTTGAAGGTAGGAAGCTCGTTGCTGCGTGCCGGCCGTCGGCTGCGGGTACCACGTGCGCAGCGCCCACTCGTTGTTGATGGCCGCAAAGAGCGGCAACACGCCGTCGTCATTCGCAAGGTTCGGGTTGGCGCCGCGCTCGAGCAGCGTCATTGCGAGGTCGTACTGGCCGTTGACCGCGGCGACGATGAGCGGCGTGGATTTGTCGCCCGCCGACGCCGCGTTGATATCGGCCCTCGCTTCCATGAGGACTTCCGCGGCTTCGACGTCGCCGTCGCGCACCGCGTAGTGGAGCGCCGTGAAGCCGCCCTGCTTGCCGATGTTCTCGAGATCGGAAGGCGGGCGCGGGCCGCCACCTCCGCGGCCGCCTCGTCCACCGCCCGCAGTGGCCTGCTGCGCGATGGCAGCCTGGACCTGCGGATCCGGGTCGTTCGGATCGAACGAGCCGCGGCCTGATGGGGCCGGTTTTCCGAGCGCCGCAGCCAGTTCGCGGTCGCGCGCCTGACGCTCGGCGCCGTCAGTGCGCGAGCGGTCGACGTAGTCGATGACCTTTGTCGTGAGCTGGATGTTCGCGCCCTTGCCGAGCAGGAGCTTCACGACCTCCGCGCGATTCTCGGACACGGCGAAAATCAACGGCGACCGCTCGTGCGTCGTGTCTTTCACATTCACGTCGGCGCCGGCGGCGAGCAACGCCTGTACGCCGGCGACATCGCCGGCCTGCGCGGCGAGGTGAATCGGCTGCACGCCGGTGGACGTCAGCGCGGTCGCTTTCGCGCCTGCGGTCAGCAGACGCGCAATCACGGCGCCGTGCCCGCGCGAGCTGGCGAGGTGGAGCGGCGTGTAACGTCCCAGCCGCGTCGTCGGCTCAACCGCGGCCCTCGCCTTCAGCAAAACGTCGACCGTCATCACGTCGCCGTTGAGCGACGCCCAGTGGAGCGCCGTCATGCCGTCGCCTTGAGCGGCGTTCACATCGGCCTGGTTCCTGAGCAGATCCTGGATGGCGGCGAGGTCGCCGCGCTGCGCGGCGTCTGCCACGCGGGCAGGGCCCGCAGGTTGGTCCAAGACTGTGGGGCCCGCGGCTTGCGCGACGGCGAACGCCAGCGTGAAGACCGTAGAGAGAGCGACCGCGAACAGGAGTTTCCGCATTTACGCGTCCTTGTTGGTGAACGAGAACTCGCCGGTGCTGTCGCCGAACGTCTTGACGTCGTTCATGCCGAGCTTGTGCATCATCGTCAGCATCACGTTGGCCATCGGCGTGTCGTCGGCCGCCTTGATGTGCTGGCCGCCGACGTGCGCGCCGTTGCCGCCGCCGATGAGAATCAGCGGGCAGTTCCGGTGGTTGTGCACGTTGCTGTTGGCCATCGGCGAGCCGTAGAAGATAAGCGTCTTGTCCAGAAGCGACGCCTCGCCTTCCATCGTCGACTGCAACTTCTCGAGGAAGTAGGGCAGCGTCGACACGTGGAACTCGTTGATCTTGGCGAAATCGCGAATCGTTTTTTCCGCCGCGCCGAAGTGGGACGCGTTGTGGAAGCCCGCGTCGATGCCGCTGCCCGGGTACACGCGGCCCGAGCCGTCACGGCCGAGCTTGAACGAGAAGACGCGCGAGGTATCGGACGCGAACGCGAGGAGCTGAAGGTCGAACATCAGCTTGACGTGTTCTTCCCATGAATCAGGGACGCCGGCCGGAGCGCCCGGCAGCTCGCGCGTTTCGCCGCTGAGGTTGCGGGCCTCGATTTTCTGAATGCGCTGTTCGACCTCGCGGATGTTCGTGGCGTACTGGTCGAGGCGATGCATGTCGGCCGGGCCGAGCGCCCGGCGAAGCCCCGCCAGTTCGGCTGTGAGCATGTCGAGAATGCTGCGGTCCGTGGCGCGGCGCGCGGCGCGCTGTTCGGTCGTGCCGCCCGCGCCGAACATCAGCTCGAAGACCATGCGCGGATCGCGAACCATCGGGAGCGGCGTGTTGGGCGACGACCAGCTGATCGTGTCCGTGTAGACGCAGGCATATCCGTAGGCGCAGCCGCCGGACTGGTCGACTGGCTCGATCGTCATCTGCATCGACGGAATCGGCGTGTCCTGTCCGAAGCGCTCAACGTAGAGCTGATCGAGCGATGTGCCGACCTCGACGTCCGAACCTTCGGTCAGCTTCGGGTGCACGTGCGTATACATGACCGCGCTCGATCGGAAGTGATCGCCGCCGACCTCGGCCGGCGCGAGGGCCTCAGCCATCTTCGCGTCGGTGTTGCTGACGATCGTGAGGTGCTTGCGGAATGGCTCGAGCGGGGCGAGAGAACTTCCTGTCAGGTCGAACGCCTTGCCGGTCTTCGCGGGATTCCAGAGGAAGTTCTCTGTGCCGAACGGGCTACACCCGGCGGCGCCATGCACCTGTTCGATGCAGACGAGGCGTGTCTTGCTGGCCGCCCGGCCCGCCGCCGTTTGCGCGAACACGCTGTTCGCCGGAATCATCGAGTCGAGTAGCGGCAGAGCGATCGTGGCGCCAAGGCCCTTGAGTGCGGTACGACGTGAGAGGTGTTTGCCTGTCAGGATGCTCATATGTGCCTCGGTGTGCCGGAGCTGAAGCTCCGGTCTACTTCTTTGCCTCGGTGACAGCTTCAGCTCGTGCGGTGCGAAACGCGGCGCTCTTCGCGACGCCGAGAATCAGGTCCGACATCCGGTAGTCGCGGGCCGCGGTGCTGCGGACGATCGCTCGAATCGTCGGCATGTCGTAGGCCTCTACACGGCGGCCGACAGCGTAAGCCATCAGCATCTCGGTGAAGTGCGCCACCATCACGTCGGCGCGCTTCATCAGCGCCGTGCGCAAATCACCGGCGCCGCCGAGCTTCGTGCCGTCATAAAGCTCGCCGGCCGTCTTGACCGTGACGCCGCGGTCCTTGATGCGCCACGCGCCGGTCACATCGAAGTTGTCGAGCGACAGCCCGATCGGGTCGATGACGACGTGACAGGAGCTGCACGCGGGATTCGCGCGATGCATCGCAAGCTGTTCGGCGACCGACAGCATCTTGCCGTCCTTCGCCTCGCCCGTTTCTTCGAGGTCCGGCACATTGGCCGGCGGCGGAGGCGGCGGGCTGCCCAGTAGAACTTCCATGACCCACTTGCCGCGCAGCACCGGCGACGTGCGATTACCGTGCGACGTCAGCGTGAGAATGCTGCCCTGGCCGAGCAACCCGCGCCGTTGTTCGTTCGGATACGACACGCGACGGAACTCGGGCCCGCTCACTCCGGGGATGCCGTAGTGGCGCGCGAGCCGCTCGTTGACGAACGTGTAGTTGGCAGTGAGCAGCTCGAGCATCGGACGGTCGGCGCGGACGACGTGATCGAAGAGCAGCTCGGTTTCGCGCTGCATCGCTTCGGCGAGCGTCTCGTCGAAGTACGGGTATGAAAGCGCGTCGGGCTCGATTTTCCGCAGGTCTTGAAGACGCAGCCACTGCGCCGCAAATCGCGTCGACAGCGCGGCCGAGCGCTGGTCCGCGAGCATCCGGCGGACCTGCTGCTCGAAGACGGCCGCGTTCGAGAGCGTGCCTTTCGCGGCCACATCGATCAGCTGGCGGTCCGGGATCGTGCCCCACAGGAAGAATGAAAGGCGCGACGCAAGGTCGATGTCGTTGATCTTGTAGACATCGCCCGGTTTCACGCCCGGCGGTGTTTCTTCTATGCGGAAGATGAAATGCAGGCTCGACAACATGCCCTGCAGCGCCGTGCGGATTCCGGCGTCGAAGCCGTCTTTCGCGGCGGCTTTTTCGTAGAGCGGCATCAGCTGGTTGATGTCGGCCGGCGTGATGGGACGCCGGTACGCCTCGGTCGCCAGCCGTTCGATGATCTGTTTGGCGCACGCGGCCGGCGTGAGGCTCGCCGACGGCTTGCACGAGAACACATGCTGCCGGATCGCGTGGTCAGAAACGCCGGTCACCGCGGTCGGACCGATGACCGCGAGATTGCGAAGATGCGGCAGCGTCGTCACGCCGTAGCCGACGCCGATTTGCGTGTCGGCCAGCGTGTGATCGATCGGCTTCATCAGATCGTCTTCGGCGCCTTCGAACTCGCGCACGAATGTCGCGGAGACGCGATGCGGGCCGGCTTTCACCGTGACGGGAGGCGTTGTGACCGCGAGGCCGGCCTTATCGGCTTCGCTCATCCATCGGTCGATCTTGACGAGCGCCGCGCGCTCGCCGTCGATCGCCACTTCCATCTGAATGCTCTTCATCGTCCGGCCGAAGAGCGCGCCGGTCGGCTCGCCGTGGAGGAGCATCTCGAACTTGTACTGGCCGTCGGCGAGGAAGTTGTGCGTGACGACGGCGCCGCCGCGGGTGCCGAAGGGCGCGCCCTCGACGCGATCTTTCTGCGAGCGGGTGCGCGGCACTTCGTAAATGGTCGAGCTCGGATCGGCCGTCGCGTCGCCGACAGCGACGCGGCTCACGTAGGCCGCCGCGCGCAGGTAGCCCTGCATCACTGTGGCTGACGGCGTCTGCACGTCCGCGATGTTGTCGAAGCCCGCGCTGATCGTGTCCGAAGGAAGATATGCGGCGACGTCGATGTCAACGCCGAGCAGTGCGCGAATGGCCGCGGCGTATTCCGCGCGGTTGAGACGCTGGAACGAGCGGTGGCCGGGATTCGGCGTCGCAGCCGCTTTATCGAGCGACGATTCGAGAGCGGTGATGAGCGCCAGGCGCGCCGCCGGATCTGGCTGCACCGCGTCTTTGGGCGGCATCATGCCGGCGCGAAGTCTCCGCACCATTTTTTCTGCGGTCGCCGCCTTATCGGATGCGCGACCGACGTCGAACTTCTCTAGCGACATCTCGCCGGCGAGATCGCCGTCGTTATGACAATCGAGGCAAAACTTTTTGATGGTTTCGTTTTCGGCGGCGTTCAGCGCGGCAACGCCCTTCGACGCATCAGCGCGAACGATGACAGGCTCGCTCAGCGCAGGGCCGGCAGAGCCCGCTTTTAAAATGACGGCCGCACAAAACAGACCAGCGGCGACCGCAGGCGCAAACTTTTTCATCCGTATCCTCCAGGGACCGGTACAGGGGAAAGATTACACTCCGAAACCGAACATTCCTATGTACTTATCGGCAACGGAACCCCCCTGGACCGGCTCGAATCCAAGGGCCTCCTGAAATCCTGGACCGGGGAGCCCACCCCGAACTGTGGCGGCCATGGCCGCCAGGTTCGAAGCTAACTTGGGCAAATGACCACAATGGTTTTTGCGCCGGCAGACGATGAAGATGGCGGCCCGAAGGTTTCAGCAGCGCATTGGCGGGTCAATGCGCGTGGCTCTTCGTGCTTCGCACTTAGATGCCGCCGATGTCAGTCGCGACATTCGCCGAGCACGCGGTGCTGAAGCTTGATCGCGTCGATCCGGCGGCGGTGCTAGGAAGCTAACGCGCGGCACCCATAGCAGGGAGTTCCTGCGCGTACTTAAGTAACGGTGGGCATGCGACAGGCTCCCGTTTTGTCTGTGCAACCTTGGCGTGGCTGGTACGCATGTTGAATAGTCTCCATGTGCAACATCACGGGACGGCAATGTCATCCCGTGCGAAGGGGCTGGACGACGGGCAGACGTCCGGCCCCTTCATTTTTCTGCCTTCTGCTTTCTTACTTCTTACTTCTTACTTCTGCCTTCTGCCTTCTGCCTTCTTACTTCTTACTTTCTCTTGACTGCCGCCGCGGCTCCACCGCCGGCGGTGCCCGCGGCGATCAGTACGACGGCGCCGACAAGAAATGCGATCGGGCCCAGCGTGCCGATGCCTATCTGCAGCATCACAGCGAACATCCCCACGATTGCCCCGGCGCCGACGATGATCCCGCGCATCAGCGCGGACCGCCGTTCCCGAGCCGCAAGCGCAAACGCGAACGCCGCGAAAGCGACCAGGGCTGCCGTGAGGAGTACGGCTCCGGTGGAGTTGGTGAACCATGGCCGGAACAATGGATTCGGCGCAAACGTCCCGCGCAGCCACAAGCCCGTGATGAGCCCATGCGCGAAACCGAATGCCGCGATACCAATCACAACGCTGATAACCCGATCTCGTGTCATATGTACATCGGTCCCTTACCGGAACCGCCGCCGGCGAAACACCAGACGACTTCGCCATTGCAGCGGTTGCAATTCCAACTGGTCCAGACGCGCCACCAAGTGGAGGCGTTGCAGCCGTACTTTTCATAGCACATATCATGGATATCGCAGCAGAACCGGTAAGTCGTCCCATCGAGCCAGTGGAGGTCGTCGCAACCGACCTCGTTCGGCGCCGGCGCCGCGTACACCGGCGTCGATACGAAGCTCACGAGCCGTTGCAGGAGCGATGGTTTTGCGGCGGCGCACACGGAGCCCGCCTTGGAGGACGAGCCGGACGCGGCGCCTGACGCTGCGCCTGAGGATGACGATGACGCTGACGGTGACCCTGAGATTGACGCCCCCGGCCTCGTGCGGCCCCATTCGTAGAAGCCGAGCGCCTGCAGGTTCATCCAGATCATGTCGGGTTTGAAGAGCCACCCGCCGTACCGCGGCGTGAGCTGTGCGTTCGTGATGAGGCCCTCGCTCACGCCCGGCATTTTCCACGCGTAGATCCGGTCGCTCACGAAATAATTGGCCGCGCCGACGCGCGCCCCGTCCTTCAACACTGTCGTGATCAGGACGTCGCCGCTTACCGGTTTTCCATCGAATTGATCGCCGGCCTTGAGACGCATGCGACGCGTTTTCGCAGTAAGACCGTTCGCCCACACGGTTTCAATCGTCTTCACCGTCTGCGCCTCGCTTGCCCCGTCGTCTTCGCCGCTCGCGCCGTTCTTGCGGATCGAGCCGCTTTGCCAACGGAGACTTGCCGCGGACGTCACGTTGTCCTGATAGAAGTGGTGGCTCTGCCGGTTGAGCCAGTCGAGTGTCGGGGGATTGGCCGCGCCGGCCTCGCCCTGCGCCTGAATGGTCTCGGCGCCGGGACGCGCGTAATGCACCGCGTCTTCGGAGCCGCCGCCGCGGCGGTTGACGCGGACTCGGTTGAGATCGAGGCCGAACGGCGTTCGCAAACTCGCCGTAATGTCGTCGTCAATGCCGCGCTCGGCGACAGCGACATTGCCGTCGAGAAATTCCGTGGTGACGCGGACGGACCGCCGCTCGAGCGCGTAGTACGTGGCGCCTTTCTGGCCGGGCGTGCCTGCGGCGGACTGACCGCTCGGCATGATCCGAACGGCGTCGGATTTCTGCGCGGTTCGCGCAGAGGCGGTGTTGAAGAGCAGGAGGGCAAGCGGCACAGCCGCGGTGAATAAGTACTTTGATTTCATGCGTGAGTCCTCGTCGGGTGATGAGTTGGCAGCCAATGCGGTTGCAAGCGTGCGGCCAGCCGGGACATGGAAAAGACGCGTGAAATCGCGGCGGATGGCGCAGGACGCGGGTAGCAGTTACCGTCCGGCGAGCGCGTGGGGTAATCTCGACCGGTGTTATTCACCATTTTCTTCGCGGTGTTGAGCCTGCAGATGCCCGCGCAGCAACCTGGATCCCGCCAGGCGCTGCCGCCTTCGACGATGTCGAATCCGGTTTATGTGGAAGTGCCGGTGACGATCGAGATCGTCAACATGACGCCGCAGGTCCTCAGCGATCTCGTGGCATCCGGCAAGATCGCGATCGACGGCGCGAATCATCTGACCGTTCCGCAGGGACCGATGATGGCAAAGCTCGGGCCCGATATGCTTCGCCCGGGTTCCCGCGCCCAACAGATTCCGGCCAATTCCGCCGAGCGTCCGCTGCGACTTCCCGCGAATCAGACGCTGCAAGTGGCGGCACCGGCGAAGTTCGCGCTTGTCACCACGAAGAAAGTGAAGATGACAGTTCAGGGAAACCGGCTGGTTCTCAACGAGCAGTAGCGCATTTTGTTAGCGACGGTCAGCGCGCTGGAACTGCGTTAGGCTCTCGCGATGCGGGCATCCTTGATTTGCAGGGTTGTTCTGGCCGCGGTGTTCGTCTGCGGCGTGTCGGCAATTCACGCGCAACAACCAGTCGCTCAACAGCCGGCGCCTCTTTCAGGCCCGACGACAGGAATTATCGCGGGCCGCATGGTCGACTCGGCAAACGGCCGCGCGCTGGCCGGTGTCACCGTCGGGCTGATTGGCGGTGCGCCCGTCGGGCGTGGCAGCGCGCCGCGCCAACTGATCACGGATGCCGAAGGCCGCTTCGTGTTTGCCGGTTTGGCGCAGGGCCGATACGTACTCCTCACGCAGCGAGCTGGTTACTTCACGACACCGATCACGGCGAACCGCACGATCGAGCTGGCCGCGGAAAAAAAGCTGATGGATCTCACATTGAGAATGCGTCGCCTCGCCGTGATCGCCGGCACGGTGACCGACGAGAACGGCGATCCGGTCACCGGCATGGGTGTCGTTGCCTACCGGCGAACGTTGGTAAACGGCCAAGTGCTCGCCATGCCGTCGAACGAGGCGCGCACGGATGATCGGGGGGCGTACCGCCTCGCGAATCTTCAGGCCGGGGACTATGTCGTTTGCGCGTGCCGGACAGATCCCATTCCCGTCGACGGCGTGTTGCTCACAACGCTGGCAGCGGATCCCTCGCAACTGATGGGTCTCGTCACGCGCGCGCTCAAAGTCGGCGCCGACGCCGCATCGATCGACGGCGCGCGCACATTCGCGCCGACATTCCATCCGTCCAGCACGTTGATGTCGCGCGCGACGCACGTCATGCTCGGCGACGGCGAAAACAAGGCGGCCGTCGACATTCAAGCGGCCGGCGTCCGCTCGTCGCGTCTGTCAGGCCGCGTCGTCGGCGCGCCCGGAGCCGTGACCGCCAGTACAATTCGCCTGCGGTTCGCGGGCGAAATGCCGGAAGCCGCCAGCGCGATTGAGCCGGCGCTCGTTCAGGCGGACGGTCGCTTCGACTTTGCCGGCGTGCCGCCAGGTTCCTACGTGGTCAGCGCGTGGATGCCGACGACGCCGCAGTTTGGCGCCGGCCCAACAGGCACGTTGCTCGCGCTGGCCGGCGGCCGCGCGATGTCCGGACCGCCGCCGCCTCCGCCGGCGCCAGGCGGTGGTCCTCCGAACGATGGAATTGTTTCCGGCCAAACAGCGGTGACTGTGGGCGATGCCGATGTCACAGGTATCTCCGTCGTGCTTCGCCAGGCACCGCACGTGACGGTGAAGTGGGATCTGCCGCCGGCGATGGCACCGACGGCGCCGAATCAACCACCGGTTATCCGAGCGGCGCAATTGGTCGCGCTGCCTTACGAAGCGCGCAGCATCCGCCCCATCGCGCGCATGAATCCTGACGGGACAGGCACGTTCGGCGGTGTGCTGCCCGGCAGATACGGATTGGCCATCGTGTCGAGCCTCCGGCTCGAAAAAGTGACCCTTCGTGGCGAAGACATCACGGACCTTCCAATTGAAGTCGGTGACGCCGATGTCTCTGATTTCGTCGTCACCATGGCCGCAGGCGCAGGCGCGAAAATTTCCGGGACGGTCCCCGGGAATTCCGGCGACAACTGCGTGCTGATCTTTCCCGCGGACCGGAAGCTGTGGGTCGAACCATCGCCGCGCTGCGGTGGGTTCGAC
>JBKJHW010000011.1:0-44382 GCA_046598935.1 Vicinamibacterales bacterium
CACCCACAGCACGGTGTGGCCGCTCTGGAATGTCTTCCAGAGGATTTCGTCTTTCGAAAAGAAACCTGAGAGCAACGGCACGCCGGCGATGGCGAGCGTGCCGATCAGGAAGGTCCAGTAAGTGATCGGCAGACTCTTCTTGAGGCCGCCCATGTGGCGGATGTCCTGCTCGCCGTGCAGCCCATGAATCACCGCGCCCGAGCCAAGGAACAGGCAGGCCTTGAAGAACGCGTGTGTGTAGAGATGGAATACGCCAGCGCCGAAGGCGCCCACGCCCATCGCCAGGAACATATAGCCGAGCTGTGACACCGTGGAATACGCGAGCACGCGCTTGATGTCGTTCTGTACCAGCCCGATCGTGCCGGCGACAAGCGCCGTAACGCAGCCGACGATCGCGATGATCGTCATCGTCTCCGGCGCGTGCGAGAACAGGACCGCGTTGCAGCCGATCATGTAGACACCGGCGGTCACCATGGTCGCGGCATGGATGAGCGCAGAGACCGGCGTTGGGCCCTCCATCGCGTCCGGGAGCCACACGTACAGCGGCAGCTGCGCGGACTTGCCGGTCGCGCCGACAAACAGCAACAGCGTCGCGATCGAGATCAGACCCCAGGTCGTCTCAACCGGCATGGCCGCGGCGGCCGCGGCGACGGCCTGGAAATCGAGCGTGCCGAACATCGAGAAGATGAGCAGCATGCCGAGAATGAAGCCGACGTCGCCGATCCGATTGACGATGAAGGCTTTCTTGCCGGCGTCGGCGGCCGACGGCTTCACGAAGTAGAAGCCGATCAAAAGATACGAGCAGAGGCCCACACCCTCCCAGCCGATGAACATCACCGGGAAGCTCGCGCCGAGCACGAGGATCAGCATGAACGACGCGAACAGATTCAAATAGGAGAAGTAGCGCGCGTATTCCGGGCCGGTCTCCTCGTGCATGTACGCCGTCGAGTAGAGGTGGATGAGCGTGCCGATGCCGGTGATCACGAGGATCATCAGCGACGACAGCGGATCGAGGCGGAACGCGAGCGGAATATTCAGCGTGTCGGACTGGAACCAGGTGAACACGGTCTGGTCGATCGCGCGGACGCCGTCGACCGGCGCAAGTTGCCAGAGCTGCCACACGGCCATCGCCGCGACGACAAACGCGCCGGCCATCGCCCCGGTTGCGACGCCGCCGGAGAGACCCTTCGACCACCGCCGGCCGACCGTGGCGTTGATGAGGAAGCCTAAGAACGGGATGAGAGGAATCAGGAGCAACATTTAGGAGTGGCTCACCACTTCAAATTCGTGAAGGCATCCGGATTGAGCGTGTCCTTGTGGCGGAACAGCGCAATCACGATGGCGAGTCCGACGGCCGCTTCTGCGGCCGCCACGGTCATGACGAAGAACACGATGATCTGCCCGTCGACGGCGTTGAGGTGGCGATCGACCGCGACGAATGTCAGATTGACCGCGTTGAGCATCACTTCCACCGAGAGGAGGATCGTGATGAGGTTCCGCCGCAGAAAGACGCCGACGGTACCGATCGAAAACAGCACCGCTGAGAGCAGCAGGTAGTGGTTGAGCGTCGGATCGGGAATCACGCTAGCTCTCCTTCCGCGCCAGGATGACCGCGCCGACCATGGCCAGCAGGATCAGCACGGACGTCGCTTCGAACGCGAACGCATATTCGCGGAACAGCTTCACCCCGATCGCGTAGACGGACGCGGTTTCGCCGGAGCCGTCGGGCAACGGCGTCGACCGTAAATGCGAGAGCGCGTAAATCAGCTCGCCGACGAGCACCACCGCGAGTGTCGCGCCGATCCAGCGCGGGCCGGCGCCGCCGATCAGCCGCGCGTGATATCCGTGCGCAGGATCTTCGGTCGGCGCGTTCAGCAGCATCACGACGAAGACGAACAGCACCATGATCGCGCCCGCGTAGATGACGATCTGAATCGCCGCGACAAACGGCGCGTTGAGCGTGATGTAGAGGCCCGCGAGCGCGCCGAACGACGCAATAATCAGCAGCACGCTGTACATCGGATTGCGCTGCAGCACCACGCCAAGCGACGACACGACCATCACGGCGGCGAGAACCCAGAAGTAGATGCCGTCCATCGCTACCACCCCATCCCGAGGACAATCGCCGCGGTGACCAGCAGGTTCACGGTCGCAATCGGCAGCATCCACTTCCAGCCGAATTCCATCAGCTGGTCATAGCGGTAGCGCGGCAGCGTCCACCGCATCCAGATATAGAAGAACAGCAACGCCGCAATTTTGATCAGGAACCAGATCCACCCGAGCCACGGCGGCAGGAACGGGCCATGCCAACCGCCAAGGAACAGATCCGCCACCACAGCCGCGACCGTGACCATGTTGATGTACTCGGCCATGAAAAAGAGCGCGAAGCTCATCGAGCTGTACTCGGTGTGGTAACCGGCGACCAGCTCCTGCTCGGCTTCCGGAAAGTCGAACGGCGCGCGGTTGGTCTCGGCGACGCCGGCCGTCATGAAGATAAAGAAAGAGACCGGCTGGATAAAGATGAACCACTTCGGAATGAATCCGAACCAGTAGCCGGCCTGCGCGTCCACAATGCCGCGAAGCGACATCGTGCCGGCGAGCATGATGATCGCCGCGAGCGACAAACCGTACGACAGCTCGTAGCTGATCATCTGCGCGGACGAGCGCAGGGCGCCGAGCAGCGAGTATTTGCTGTTGGACGCCCATCCGGCGAGCACGACGCCGTACACGCCCATGGACGTGATCGCGAAGAGCACGAGCACCGCGACGTTGACGTCGGTGACTTCGAGGCCAATCGGCTTGTCGAGTAATCCGAAGAACGTCGTCTCGGCGCCGAACGGCACCACGGCGAAGGCGGCAAACGCGGCCGTCGCGCAGATCACGGGCGCGAGATAGAAGAGGAACGCGTCGGCGGACTTCGGCCGCAATTCCTCCTTCATGATCAGTTTGAGGATGTCGGCGATCGGCTGCAGCAGGCCCGACGGCCCGACCAGGTGCGGGCCGTAGCGCTGCTGCGCCCACGCGGCGATCTTGCGCTCGAAGTACACCATCACGGCCGCGGAAATCTGCAGCATGAGGAACACCGTGAGCAGCAGGACGAGCTGCGCGACGACCGCCTGGTGTTCGTAAATGAATGCGGACATCGATGACATCGCCGGCTCTTAGTGCGCCGCCAGCAGAGGGCTGCTGGCGCGCCAGGAGGACGGCACCGTGCAGCGGCCCTCGCGAATGTGCGCTTCGTATTCGGCGCGGAACGTCTTGATCGTCGTCAGCACCGGCGTCGCCGCGGCGTCACCGAAGGCGCACAGCGATTTGCCCGCGATGTTGTTGGCGACCGAGAGCAGCAGGTCGAGATCCCGCATCTCGCCGTTGCCGCTTTCGACCTTGATCAGCAGCTTGTGGAGCCAGTCGCCGCCTTCGCGGCACGGCGTGCACTTGCCGCAGGACTCGTGCTTGTAGAAATACAGCAGGTTCTGCGCCGCCCACACCATGCACGTCGTTTCGTCCATGACGATCATGCCGGCCGAGCCGAGCATCGAACCGGCGGCCGCGACGCCGTCGAAGCTCGCGGGAATGTCCAGCTGCTCCGGCAGAAGCACCGGCACCGACGATCCGCCCGGAATGACGCACTTCAGCTGGTGGCCGCCGCGGATGCCGCCGCCGAACTTCGGGTCGTAGATCAGCTCGCGCACCGTCGTGTGCATCGACGTCTCGTACGTGCCGGGCCTGTTCACATGACCGCTGATGCAGAAGAGCTTCGGCCCGCCGTTCTTTTCCGGGCCCAGCTTGGCGAAGGCCTCCGGGCCCTCTTGAATAATGAAGGGCACGTTGCACAGCGTCTCGACGTTGTTAACGGCAGTCGGGCAGCCGTACAGCCCCGCGACCGCCGGGAACGGCGGTTTCAAGCGCGGCTGCGCCTTCTTGCCTTCAAGCGACTCGATGAGCGCCGTCTCTTCGCCGGCCTCGTAGGCGCCGGCGCCGCGGTGGACATGAATCTCGCAGTCGAACCCGGTGCCGAAGATGTTCTTCCCGATGAAGCCGGCGGCGCGCGCCTTCGCGAGCTCCCGCTCGAGGACGAGCTGCACGTGATAGAACTCGCCGCGAATATAGATGTAGGCCACCTTTGCGCCGATGGCGTGGCACGCGATCAGGCAGCCTTCGAACAACAAATGCGGGTTGCGTTCCATCAGCACGTGATCCTTGAACGTGCCCGGCTCGCTTTCATCCGCGTTACAGCAGATGTATTTCGGCTTCGGCGATTTCTTGTCGACGAACTGCCACTTCATGCCCGTCGGGAATCCGGCGCCGCCCCGGCCGCGCAGGCCCGACTGCTTCACCGCTTCGACGACGGCGTCCGGTGTCATGCCGAGCGCCTTCTTCAGCGCGTCGTAGCCGCCGGTCTTCGTGTAGAAGTCGAGGGTTGCGGCGCCTGCCTGCTTGACATACTTGGTTAAGATCGGACCGAAAGCCTCAGCCATCACTCGCCTGCCACTTTCAGGTGACAGCCCGTCAGTGACGCGCCGCCGCTTGCGCGCAACCCGTCGATGAGCTTCTGCGCATCTTCCGGCCGCTGGCACTCATGCCAGTCGTCGTTCACGCCGACCACCGGCGCCCGATCGCACGCGCCGAGACACTCGACTTCGATCAGCGTGAATTCTTTCGCGGCGTCGGTTTCGCCCGGCTTGAGGCCCAGGACCTTCGACAGCTCTTCGGTGACGCGCTCGGCGCCCATCAACGCGCACGACAACGTGCGGCACACCTGGACGATGTGTTTGCCGACCGGCCGCGTGTAGAACATCGTGTAGAAATACACGATGTCTTCCACCTCGGCCGTCGTGCAGCGAATTGCGGCCGCGACCCCGCGCATCGCGCCGCGGGTGATGTAGCCCTGCTGGCCCTGCGCGAGAAAGAGCGCCGCGATAATCGCGGACTTGCGCTGCTCGACCGGATACCGCGAGAAGATTTCTTGGAGATTGGCCTCGTTCGCCGGCGTGAACTGGAACGCCGGGCCTTCTTCGGGCAGCTCGCGCGCGGACTGGTGATGGCCCGCGCCGTAATCCATCAATGGATGGAAACTCATTCTCTGTTCCTCACGCGCGCCGACCTCGTCATCGATCCACATCTCCCATGACGACGTCCGTGGAGCCGATCGCGGCGATGACGTCGGCGATCAGGCCGCCCTTGATCATCATCGGCAGGGCCTGGCAGGCGTAGAACGACGGCGGCCGGGATTTGATCCTCACCGGACGATTGGTCCCGTCCGAGACGATATAGAAGCCGTGCTCGCCGCGCGGACCTTCGACCGGCACATAGCACTCGCCCTTCGGCACCTGGAATCCCTGCGAGTAAATCAGGAAGTGCTGAATGAGCGCTTCCATCTCGGTATACACGCGATCTTTCGGCGGAGGCACGATGCGGAAGTCGCCGCAGTCGTACTTGCCGGTGGGCGAAATCCGCTTGAGCGCCTGCTGCGCGATCTTCACGCTCTGACGCATCTCTTCGATCCTCACCTGGTAGCGCGCGAACACGTCGCCGGCCGTCTGGGTCGGCACGGTGAAGTCGTAGGTGCTGTAGTTCAAATACGGGAACACCTTGCGGACGTCGTACGGGATGCCGACAGCGCGCGCGAGTGGGCCAACCAGGCCCATCGCGATCGTGTCTTCCTTCGAGAGCTTCGCGACGCCGACCGTGCGCTTGGTCCACACCTGGTTCTTGGTCAGCATCGCCTCGTACAGATCGATCTTTCCCGGCATCTTGTCGAGAAACGGGCCGAGCACGTCGTGGAACCCGCGCGGGAGATCTTCGCGCAGTCCGCCGATGCGCAGATAGCTCGGGAACATGCGGAACCCGGCGATCATCTCGAAAATATTGAGAATCTGCTCGCGCTCGCGGAACGCGTACATCATCACCGACACGGCGCCGATTTCCATCGCGTGGGTCGCGAGCCACACGAGGTGGCTGCTGAGACGCTGCACTTCGGCCAGCAGCACGCGGATGTTGACGACCCGCTCGGGAATCTGCTCTTCGATGCCGAGCAGGCGCTCGACCGACAGGCAGAACGCCAGCGAGTTGCTCTGCGGACCGAGGTAGTCCATCCGCTCGACGAGCGGCACGATCTGCTGCCACTTCTTCTGCTCGGCGGTCTTCTCGATGCCGGTATGGAGAAACCCGATCGTCGGCTCCGCCGCAACGATGTTCTCGCCGTCGAGCTCGAGCACGAGGCGCAGCACGCCGTGCGTGCTGGGGTGCTGCGGCCCCATGTTGACGGTCATGGTTTCGGTGCGCGAACTCATCGGCGCACCGAACCCATGACCGTCAGGGCAAAGGGCAGAGGGCACAGGGCACAGGTCTGGTGGGCGCTTCGCGCCATCTGGTTACCTGGTTTTTCAAAACTAAAGGACAGACCGCGCGCGAGCGCGCTCGAGACCTCTGCCCTTTGCCCTTTGCCCTCTGCCCTACTCACAGGTCCCTCTCGATCAATTCGCATAGCACGTGCAATATTGTCCGGTGCACTTCCTGCACGCGGGGCGTGCTCGCGGACGGGACATTCAGGTGCACATCCGCCACACGCCCGGTCTCGCCGCCGTCCTTGCCGGTCAGCGCGATTGTCGTCATGCCGCGTTCACGCGCGGTCGCCAGAGCGCGCGTCACGTTCTGCGACGCGCCGCTCGTGGTGATGCCGAACGCGACGTCGCCGCGGCGTCCGAGCGCTTCGATCTGCCGCGAAAACACCGTATCGAACCCGTAGTCGTTGCCGAGGCACGTGAGAATGGCCGAATCGGCGGTGAGCGACACGGCCGCCAGCGCGCGCCGTTCCTTGAGAAAACGTCCGACCAGCTCGCCGGCGAGGTGCTGCGCGTCGGTCGCGCTGCCGCCGTTGCCGAAGGCGAGCACCTTGCCCCCGTTTGCGAACGCGGCGCCCATCACCGCGGCCGCACGCTCGAGCTCGGCGGCGTGCGACGCCACCCACTCGCGGTGCAGCCCGGCGGTTGCCTCAAACGCGTCGGCGATCAGGTTGGCTGTCACAAATCACGCGCCACGGGTAACTACTTGTCCCCGCGAATCGATCGCGCGGCGCGCGTGGCGTGTTCTCTCGCCGCGCGCATGTTGGCCGTGAACTGCTCTTCGGTCAGCTGCATCGGGGACCACGACGCCGTGTCCTTTCGGATCTGCACCGGGTAGTCCTTGCGCAGCGGATACCCTTCCCAGTCGTCGGGCATCAGCACGCGACGCAGATCCGGGTGGCCTTCGAAGGCGATGCCGAACAAGTCGAACACCTCGCGCTCGCCCCAGTTGGCTGCGGGCCACACGCCCGACACGGTCGGAATCGCGGCGCTTTCATTCGTGAGCTGAACTTTCAAGCGCAGGCGGCGCGCCGGCGCGGTGCCGTACGCCTCGCCAAGACACACGAGCAGGTAAACGATTTCGTAGCGCGGCACGGCCGGCAGACGATCCACCGCAGTGACGTCAAGAAAAACGGAAAACTGCAGGTCGGGATGCGTGCGAAGCGTCTCGCACACCTCAACCAGGTGATCGCGATCCACGTAGGCCGACGGCATGTCGATGCTGGGCGCCACGTCGATCGCCGCCGCCGGAACCGCTGCACGAACGATGTCGAGAAACGCGGCGTCGGTGCGCGACGATGTCGGAGTCACGAGCGCGGGATCCATCGGCTATGCGCTCATTCTGGAACGGTCGATCTTCCGCTGGAGCATGACGATCCCGTAGATCAGCGATTCGGGGCGCGGCGGGCAGCCGGGCACATACACGTCGATCGGCACGACCTGATCGACGCCCTGCACGATGGAGTAGTTGTCGAACACGCCGCCGCAGCTGGCGCAGGCGCCCATCGAGATCACCCACTTGGGCTCGGGCATCTGGTCGTAAATGCGGCGCAGGACCGGCGCCATCTTTCGCGACAGCCGGCCGGCAATGATCATCAGATCCGCCTGGCGAGGCGACCCGCGAAACACTTCCGCGCCGAATCGCGCGACGTCGTAGCGCGCGTTGGCCATCGACATCATTTCAATCGCGCAGCACGCCAACCCGAACGTGACGGGCCAGATCGCCGAACGGCGGGCCCACTGAACCATTTTTTCGACCGTCGTGGTGAGGACGGGAATCTCGACTTCAGAAGCCATTAACGCGATCTCTCCCCGCTCCAGTCAAACGCGCCCTTGCGCCACACATAGATGTAGCCGGTCGTGAGCAGCGCGAAGAACACCGAGATCTGCATCAGGCCGGTCCAGCCGAGCTCGCGGAACGCGATCGCCCACGGATAGAGGAACGCGACTTCGATGTCGAAGAGCAGGAAGATCATCGCGACCATGTAGAACTTCACCGACTGGCGCTCGCGCGCGTCGCCGACGGCCGGCATGCCGCACTCGTACGGCGCCGATTTCTCAGGTGACGGCTTTTTCGGCCCCAGGAACTGCGACAGCAGGATGTTCCCGGCGGCAAAGCCAGCGCCGAGACCGAGCATGAGGAGGATGGGCCAGAAACTGTCCATGGAGTCGAGGTGTTCGCTGTGAGCTTGTCACTCGGACGAACAAGCAAATGCTAATGGACCCACAGCGTGGAGTCAACGCGTGAGACACCGAGCGGGTACACTGAACACCATGACCGACCTCCAGGCGGAATAGCGTGGCGATCCAGATCCAGTTGAATGGCGAGCCGGTGCCGCTGCCGCTGCCGCTCAGCGTCCACGATCTGCTGGGTGTCTTCTCGCTCGATCCGCGCGCCGTCGCCGTCGAGCTCAACCGCATCGTCGTGCGCCGCGCCGCGTATGAAACGACGGTCGTCCAGGATAAAGACGAGGTCGAGATCGTCGCCTTCGTCGGCGGTGGGTAGATAGAACATTGGTCAATGGTCATTGGCCAATGCTGGTGCTAGAGTTTTGTGATGCCGCTTGAAATTGCTGGCCGGGTTTTCCAATCGCGCCTGATCGTCGGCACCGGGAAGTACCCGTCGCATGCGGTAATGCAGGCCGCCCACGTGGCCTCGGGCACGGAAATGGTGACCGTGGCGGTACGGCGCGTGGACCTCAGCGCGCGCGGGGAGGCATCACTGCTCCACTGGATCGACCGGTCGAAGATCTTCCTCCTCCCGAACACCGCCGGCTGTTACACGGCTGACGATGCGGTGCGCACGGCGCGGCTGGCGCAGGAAGCCGGGCTGTCGAACTGGATTAAGCTCGAAGTCATCGGCGACGAACAGACGCTCTTTCCGGACAACGAGGCCCTGCTCGTAGCGACGAAGATTCTGGTCAAGGAAGGGTTTGTCGTGCTGCCGTACACGAACGACGATCCGATCATCTGCCGGAAGCTGGAAGACGCCGGCGCCGTCGCCGTGATGCCGCTCGGCGCGCCGATCGGGTCCGGGCTCGGCATCCAGAACCCGAACAACATCTCGATCATCAAGGAGCGCGCGGGCGTGCCGGTGGTCGTGGACGCCGGCGTGGGCACCGCGTCGGACGCGGCGCTGGCGATGGAGCTCGGCATCGATGGCGTGATGATGCAAACTGCCATTTCGTGCGCGGGCGATCCGGTCAAGATGGCGTTGGCGATGCGCCATGCCGTCGAGGCCGGGCGTCTCGCGTTCGAGTCGGGCCGCATTCCAAGGAAACGCTACGCGACGGCGAGCAGTCCGCTCGATAACCTCATCGCGGCGGGCTTGAAATAACATGTCGCAGGATCCGCGGCCCTCGTCTTCTCCGGGCTCTCCGGCGATTGATGATCTGGCCGCGCGGCTCGAACGCGAGCGCCTTGACGCGGATCGCAACTACAACGACGCGCTCACCGAGCTCGATCGCGCGCTGACCAAAGACATGCCGACGCTGCCGCCGCTCCCGACCGAGACCGGCATGCACCCGGCGGCCACGCGCGCGCTCATCGCACTCACGAACCGCCAGTACGCCGAGATCATTCGTTTTCAGAACCGGCTCATTCTGTTTCTCCAGAAGATCACGGGCTTTGTCGACACCAAAGACCGCGCGAGCGGAAGCGCTGAGCTCAAGACCGAAGTCGCGAACATCAAGACGAAAACGCTCGAGCTCGCGCGGGACATTCAGGCGCTTCGCGAACGGTCGCGTTCGTACGAATCAGGGGGTTCGTACGAACCAGAGCGTTCGTACGAGTCAGGGCGTTCGATTGAACAATCGGCCGACTACGTCGGCTTTGAAGACCAGTTCCGCGGCTCGCAGGCCGACATCCGTGCGCGTCTTGCGGATTACGTGCCGTTGTTTTCGGGCGCGTCGAACGTGATCGACATCGGCTGCGGGCGCGGCGAACTGCTTCAGTTATTCAAGGATGCCGGCATCGCGGCGATGGGCGTCGATCTTAATCCGGCGATGGTGGCCGCCTGCGCCGAACGCGGCCTCGACGCGACCGCGGGCGATGCTGTCGCATTCCTCGAGCACAAAGCCGATGCGAGCCTCGGCGGGCTGATTGCCATCCAGGTCGTCGAGCACCTCGAGCCGAACGTACTCACACGGTTCCTCGCGACGGCGTTTCTCAAGCTCCGTCCGGGCGCGCCCCTTGTGCTCGAGACCATCAACGCGGCGTGCTGGATGGCGTTCTTCGAAACCTACATCCGCGATCTCACGCACGCACGTCCCCTGCATCCCGACACGCTGAAGTTTCTCGTGCAAAGCGCAGGCTTCCAGAACGCTGACATCCGGTTTCGCGCGCCCGTGCGCGACGAGGATCGCCTGCCTCGCGTGCCGGCGCAACCCGACGCGCGCATGCAGGAACTCGCCGACGTCGTCAACGCGCACGCCGACCGGCTCAACGACAGGTTGTTCAGTTCGATGGATTACGCCGTGGTCGCGCGGCGGTAGCGCGGGCAGGACTACTTGACGACGATGGCGCCGGGAGGCGGCGCATCGGCCCAGGCCCAATCTTCGAGCGCGACGCCCAGCGGGCGATGATCCGTGGGCGAGGGGTAAAACGTCCGATCAACATCGATGCGCAACGGCACGCCCTGCCCGTAGGCTGACGGCAGACACAGCGTGATCGGTGTGTCGTCGCGGCGCATCGTCTCGAAGACGAGTGTTGAGGCGTGCCACACACGCAGGCGAACCGGACGCTCCGCCGCGTCCGGCGCGCCGCCGCGAATCGTGACGAGCAGCCAGTTTCCATCGGACGGCACCGTCGTCACCGCGTGCCCGGCGGTCCAACGATAGCGGCCGCCGTCCTCACGTGTTTCGATGGGATACAGCCCGTACTCATAGAGCCAGTTGCCGGCCGACGCCCGGATGAAGGGCCGCAGCGCAAACGCGCTTTCCCATGCGGTCGCCGCGATGAAGAGCACGGTCGCGGCGGCCAGAGTCCATCGCATGACGCGCGGCCACGCTGAAACGATCGCGGAACCCGGCGGCGCCGGTGATGACAGCAACGCCGCGAAGAGCAGCGACGCGAACGCGACGCACATGACGGGATTCTGTGTGGGTACGCCCAGCAACGACGCAACGGCGACGGCGAGAACGGCGGCGCGCGCGCCGCGCTGCGCGGCGTCGCCGGCAGCGCGCCGACGACGCCACTCGAGAAATGCCACCCAGATCAGCGCCAGCCACGGGATGCTGCCGAGCACGCCGAGCTCCGCAAGCTGATGCCGGTACCAGTTCTGGGCGTTGTCGGACGGAACGGAGATGTTGTTTCGGAATGAGTAATCCGGAACGAACATGTTGAAGCCACCAACGCCGACACCGGCCAGCGGGTGCTCCTCGATCATCATCAACGCCGACGTGCCGTAGTTGCCGCGATTCCACAGCTGAGACGCTGCGTGGGCGATTTGCGAGCCGGAGAAACCCGGCAGAAGCTCGCGCATCCGAGCGACCGGGCCGACCGTCACTTGCGAAACGAAGAATCCGACCACTACTGCCATCGCCACGGCGGCGCCGGAGAGCCAAATCCGCTGTTTCATTGAAATCGTTTTTAGCGGTGTCCAGAGGACAAGGCCCGCGCCGATCACGGCGGCCAGCAGCGCTGTGCGGGAGGCCGTGGCCCAAACGCCGCCGGCAAGAAGCGCCGCGGCAATCGCGCCGATCCACCTCGCATTGCGTTGAGCGGCGCCGGTCGCAACAGACAAGACAAGTGGAATTGCGGCCGCGGCGAGCATACCGAACGCATTTCCGTCCAGCATCGCGCCTGCCGCCCGGCCAGTTCCGGCGAACACGGTGCGATTGAGGAAGTCGATGGTGTGAAAACCCTGGATCAACGCGGGCACGTTCGACAGGAATACGCCTGCAGCTAACGGCCAGAGCAATGTGGGCGCGATCGGCCCGGCAGAGGCGCGACGGTAGCGCGCGCACAACGCGTCGAGCCACAACAGCGACACGAGCAACACGGACGCGCTGTGAGCAATCCAGAGCACAGTGACCTTTGGCGGCCCTCCCTGGCGCGACGTCCACACGCGATCGAACCAGAGTACCGCCGGGTTGAAATCGAGCTCGCGCGCGACAAGGATCGGCCACGTGAGCGCGATGCCGACCGCCCAGCACACGAGCGGCCAGCGCCACCGGCCCGGCACCGACCACCCTTCGGCAAGATGGCCGCGCAGCATCGCGCCCGTCACCAGGCAGAGCCACGGCAGCCACAGCGCGACCTCGAAATGGCCGGTCAGCTCGAGCGTGGCCACCGGCACAATCGCGCCGATGCCGACAACGAATCCAACGGCATGGCGCCACGTTGCGCCCAACACGGCGCCGGCGACCAGCGCGACGAGCGACGCTGCCGGCAGCCATGAGTACGCAAGCGCGCCGAGATACGCCTGCACCCACAGCGCGATCAGCGTCGAGGCGAGGACGAGGAGCTTAGCCGCGCGCACGACCGGCCTCCGCCGTACCGATCAATTCGCGCTCGTATTCGCCGAGAATCTGCTGTTTGTCGAATTCGGCGTCGAAGTAACGACGCGCGGCGCGGCCGATTTCCGCGCGTCTCACCGGTCCGGCGTCCAGGGCCTCGCGAATCGCGCCGGCCATGGCCGCAGCGTCACCGGGCGGCGTGACCCAGCCGGCCGCCGACGCCTCCATCACCGACGCGGCAGCGCCGGTCATCCCGCACAGAATAGGCCGTCCTGCCGCGAGATACGCCAGGATTTTTGTTGGCACTGCGTGTTCGGCGACCGATGACGCCCGTGTGTGGACGATGAGCAGGTCTGCCGCGGCGAGAAACTCCGGCATGTCGGACGCCGGAAATCGTCCAGGGAAGATCACGTTCGATAACTTGCGGGCCGCGGCATCGGCCTCGAGGCGCGCGCGATCGGATCCATCGCCGACGATCACAAACGTGACTGGCGCGTCGCGCAGCAAGTCCGCGGCCTCAACCAGCGTCTCGAGGCCCTGCACCATGCCGAGATTGCCGGCAAACATCACAACCATTCCAGGCCCCAGACTGAGTTCCGCGCGGACGTCGCGCGCGCGCGGTTGGCGCGACATCGACTCATCGATCCAGTGCTTGGCGACAGCCGTCTTGGCCATCGGCACGCCCCGCGTGCCGAGGTACGCGCGCGCCTGGGGGCTCACGACGAGAATGCGGTCGGCGCGGGCGTAGACCCAATCGGCCAGGCGATACATGACGCGAACGAGGCGCCCGTCGCGCATCATGCCGGAAGCGAGCGCGCTCTCCGGCCAGAGGTCCTGCACGTCGAGAATCACCGGCGCGTGTTTCCACCACCGAAGGAATCGCGCGGTGACACCGACGGTGAGCGGCGGATGCCACGCGTAAATCACGTCGCACTTCGGCGTGAGCAAGGCCGCCAGCATCGACGAGAGCATCCACGAAATGTAATTGACCATCCGGCGGATCGACGACGTGCCGTGGTACGGGTAGATGTAGGTGCGGAGCACCGGCACGCCATCGCGGACCTCGCGGTGCCACAACGCCAGCTTGAACCCCGGGTAGACGTCGCCGTCCGGATAGTGCGGGAAGGCCGTGACGACGTGCACGTCGTGGCCGCGCCGGCGCAACTCGCGCGCCAGCTCGCCGGTCTTCGGGATGGGTTCGGGGTCGTGGTAGATCGTCAGGATCAGAATGCGCATTCTGGTCCGCCGATCTCAGCCACTGTGGTGGCGGCGCCGGCTGGTGTAGCCGAGCACGATCTTGGCGACGGTGTGTGACACGCCGGTCGCGAGGTATTCGGGCGGCGCCGTCCATCCGGGCGCCGACGGGTCGAGCGCAAGCGCCAAGGCGCGCTGCACATCCGCGGGGTCAGCGCCGGCGATGATGTTGCTGCCGCATTCGAGAGTTTCCGGCCGCTCGGTGACGTCGCGGAGCGTCACGTTCGGCACACCGAAGATCGCGCATTCTTCCTGAACAGTGCCGCTGTCGCTCAGCACGGCGCGCGCCTGCTGTTCGAGTGACACGAAATCGAAAAACCCGAGGGGCTCGAGCAACGTGAGCCCCGCGCCGGAAAAGCCGAAGCGCTTCATCTTGTCGGCGGTGCGCGGATGCACGCTCACGAGAACCGGCGCTTTCTGCGACTCCCCCACGCTGACGAGCGCCTTGAGCAGCCGGTCGAGCCGCGCCGGCTGATCGACGTTCTCGGAGCGATGCAAGGTCACCAGCAGAAACTGGCCGCGCTCGACGCCGAACCGCTTGGCGGCGGTGCTGGCGGCCGTCTGCTCGCGATACGCGTCGAGCACTTCGCGGATCGGATTCCCCGTCACGAAAATGCGTTCAAGCTCGATGCCCTCGCGCACAAGGTTTTCCTTGCTGCGATGCGTGTACGGCATTAGAACCGTGCTGGAGTGATCGATGATGCGGCGATTGATCTCTTCGGGCACACGGTCGTCAAAGCAGCGGTTGCCCGCTTCCATGTGAAATACCGGAATGCCCAGCCGGGCCGCGACGATGGCCGAGAGCCCGCTGTTGGTGTCGCCCAGAATCAGCACGCGATCGGGACGCTGCTGTTCGAAGTGCGCGCCGATTCTGTCCAGCAGCGCGCCGGCCTGCGCGGCAAATCCGCCTGTCGTGATGCCGAGGTGAACGTCCGGCGCCCGGACGCCGAGCTCGCGAAAGAAAATGTCGCTCAGGAGCGGGTCGTGGTTCTGCCCGGTGTGGACCAGCGTGTGCTCGGCGTGGCGGTCGAGCAGCGGAATGATCCGGCTCAGCCGGATGATCTCGGGACGCGTGCCGACGATCGTGGTGATCTTCACGCGAGCCCGCTCTTCTCCGGCGAATCAAGATGCGGCGCGAGCAGCGTCTGCAGTCCCGCGTGGTCGAGCGTCACGTCGGACGAGGAGTATTCGGTCGTGCGGGCCGGCGCTTCGCCGGCCGCGTCCGAGAGCCCCGGCAGCATCGGCAGAATCGAGTAATACTCGCCGCGCTCGACTGTGCGGTGGCATTCGTCTTCCGACACCATGATCTCGTGAACTTTCTCGCCTGGACGAATACCGGTGTACGTGATTGGAATCTTTCGGCCGGCGATCAGCGTCTCGGCCAAATCAACGACTCGCGCAGACGGCACCTTCGGAATGTACGTCTCGCCGCGGCCGGCCTTCTCGATGGCGTCGAAGACGGTGTCGACGGCGCGGTCGAGGCTCAACAGAAACCGCGTCATCTCTTTCATCGTGATCGTAACGGGCCCGCCGTGGGCGATCTGATCGAGGAAGAGCGGCACGACCGAGCCGCGCGACGCAATCACGTTGCCGTACCGCACGCAGATGAACCGCGTGTTCGGGCAATCGATGTTCGCCTGGATCAGCACGCGCTCCATGACCGCCTTCGTCATGCCCATCACGTTGATCGGTTTGCAGGCTTTGTCGGTCGAAATACCCACGACCGTGCGCGGCGGCGCCGCGGACTCGCGGACCGCGCGCACCACATTCTCCGCACCGTGCACGTTGGTCCGGACGGCCTCGGTCGGAAAGAACTCGCAGGTCGGCACCTGCTTGAGGGCCGACGCGTGAATCACAACGTCGGCACCGGCGACCGCCTGACGCACGGAGTCGTACTCGCGCACATCGCCGATCCGGAATGACAGCAATTGCTGCGAATTCGAATAGATGACCTCGTCGGTCGCCGCCGCGCGGCTCAGGTACGACAGCCGCATGAAATGCTGCTTCGCCTCGTCGCGTGAGAACACGACCACCGATGCCGGCCGCCCGGCTTTTCCGCTCAGCAGCCGCCGGACAACTTTCTGACCGAGCGACCCAGTGCCGCCGGTAACGAGCACGCGTTGACCATCAAGAAACAACGGCAGTTCTCCATCTCTCGTAAAGACCGGAATCGCCGGCGGCGGCATTCACCATCGCGGGCCAATCCGGCGCGGCCCACCCGGTGGCCGCTTGAAATCGTGCGCCATTCAAACTGCGGTCGATCCTGACATCGTCAGCCGGCACGATCGTCGTGCCCGTGCGGAAGGCGCGGTCGAGAAGCCTCAGCAGATCCAGCTTGTTCACAGGCGCGGCCGCCACATGATACAGGCCGTTCAGTCCGCGATGCGATTCGATGACATCGCCGATCACCTGGCTCAGCACGTGCGTCGTCACGCCGGAAAAGATGGCGGCTTCGAAGCCCTTGACGCTGCGGCCCCGCTGACTGAGGAACCATTCGAGCAGCCCTGCGCTCGAGCGCAATTCGCGGCCGATGATCGACGTCCGGAGCGTCAGGCCGCGGCCATCGGAAACCTCGCCCAGCAGCTTCGATCGACCGTAGAGATCGGCGGCATCGGGCCGGTCGCTCTCGAGATAGCCGCCACGGTCTCCGAAGAACACGCAATCCGTGCTGATGTGAATCAGCCGCGCGCCGCGCGTTTCGCACAGGTGATGCAGCTGGTGCGGCAGCAGCGAATTGATTGCGATCGACGGCACCGGATCCTTGGCGGCCGCCAACTGCTTCACGATGCCGATGCAGTTGATCACGTCGGTGGGCCGAAATTCGTCGATGGCGCCGGCGAGCGACGCCGGCAAGCCGGCATCGACGGGCGCGATCACGCGCGCCGCGTCGAACACGCCGGCAGGCTGCCCGGTGAGCGAGCGCAGCGTGACGCGGGTCTCGAACCGGTCCTTGCAGTGGAGCCACAGGCGATGTCCCAGCATGCCGGCTCCGCCAAGAATCAGGACGCGAGGCGCCGTCAACGCTTCACCGTCAGCACGCGGCCGTCGCGCGCGCTCTCCACGGCGCGGATCGTGGCCCGGGTCGTCGTCACAAGGTCGGCGAGCGTGATGGGCGACGGTCCACCGTTGGTGATTGCCTGCACGAACGCCACGCATTCGGCGCGGTGGCCCTTATCCTGGCCGAGGCGCGACTTTTCGCTGCGTGCGCGGCCGCCGCGATACACATCGAGCGCCTGGAAATCATCCAGCACGGCCGACGTTCCAGCCGCATGTACTTCGATGCGTTCCTTGCCGATCGCCTTGTCGCCGGTCGAGACGTACGTGATCGTGGCCACCGAACCGTTGCTGTAGGTCAGCGTGATCGCCATGCTGTCGCGCGCCGCCACGCCGCCGAGCGGCGCCGCCATCACCGACACCGGCGCGTCGTCGACCAGCCAGCCGCAGAAGTCCACGAAGTGACAGGCTTCGCCGAGGATGCGGCCACCGCCTTCCAGCGGATCGTGCACCCAGTGATCGAACGGAATGGCGCCGGCGTTCACACGGTAGTTGACCGACATCGGCGCGCGCGAACCTGCGACCGCGGCCTTGAGCTTGACGGCCAACGGGGCAAACCGCCGGTTGAACCCGACCATGAGACGCGGCGCACCTGCGCAATCGAAGCTCAGCGCGATCGCGTCGAGTTCGTCTTCCGTCAGGCACAGCGGCTTCTCGACAAACACATCTTTACCAGCGGCCACAGCGGCGAGCACCTGCGGCGCGTGCAGGTTGTGGCGCGTGGCAATCACGACGGTGTTCACCTCGGGGTCGGCAATCACGCGCGACTCATCGGTGCCGTGAAACGCAAACCCGAAACGCTCGGCGCATGTTTTCGCGCTGAGGCCCTGGCGGCTGACCACGCCGCGAAAATCAACCGCGCCGGCGGATTGAAAGGCCGGGAGCAGAACGCTCTTGGCGAATGCGCCGGCCCCGAGCAGGCCCAACTTCACAGCGGCCGCGGGCCTCGCTTTCGCTCCAGCCGTTAGCTGAATGGTTTCGAGATTCGGCGGCCCGTCGGAGTACTGAAGTACGACGCCGAGAAACGGCTCAGACGGGCCTTTGCCGGTGATCAATCCGTACGCGTCCGGCGCCGCGTCGAGCGGAAACCGGTGCGTGATCAACGGCGACACGCGAACGCGTCCGGCAGCGACGAGCCCCAGGAACGATGAGAGGTTTCGCTGCTCGGTCCAGCGCACATACCCGATCGGATAGTCGCGGCCCTCGAGCTCATACGACGGATCGTGTCGGCCGGGGCCGTACGAGCGGGAAATCAGGAAGCGCAATTCCTTGCGGTAATACGTCGCGCGAGGAATCTCCATCCCGACGGCGCCGACAGCCACGACGGCTGCGCGATCGCGGGCCAGATCGCCCGCAAGCGTCGCGGGGTCGTTACTCGTGGTGTCGGCGGTGATCAGCACGGCATCAACGCCCGCGCCATTGGTCAGCGCAGACGCCGCGGCGATGGCGCCTTCCGGCAGCGTGCCGGCTTCGGCGCCGAGCTTCACGGCGAGATCAACGCGATCCTGCGCGAGATCGATCGCAATGACGCGGCAACCGGACGCGATGGCCAGCTGCACCGTTAGTTGGCCAAGGAGACCCAGGCCGATCACGGCGACGACGCCGCCGACTTCGAGTTGCGCCAGGCGCACGCCATGAAGGGCGATCGCGCCGACGGTCGCGAATGCGGCGTCTTCAAAAGACACGCCCTCCGGAACCGTCGCGCAGAGATGTTTCGGCACGGCGATCAGCTCGGCATGATTGGCGAAACCGGCGCCGGCGCAGGCGACGCGCGCACCGGCCGGGAATTCGCCGGTGCCGACTTCAGATTTCAGGACGACGCCGGACGCCGAGTAACCGACCTGCGTCGGCTCGGCCATTTTCGCGAGGATATTGTCGATCGTCGCGCCGAGGCCGTCCTGCGCGACGCGGCCGATCACCTGACCGATGAGCTCGGGCCGCGACGCCGCTTTTTGCAGCAGCGTCGTTTCGCCCGTCTTCGCAATCGTGCGTTCGGTGCCGACCGAGAGCAGCGACGCGCGCGTCTGCACGAGCACATACCCCGGCGGCACCGCCGGCGCCGGCACATCGTCGACGACAAACACGCCTGAACGCTGAAGGACCTGTTTCATGCGCGCGCGCCTGCGAGCGGCTTTTGGCCTTCGATCACGAGGAAGTAGCCGAAGAAATCCGGGACGAGCCGCACGATGGACGGCGGCACGAATTTGTCGCGGCCGTATTGCAGATCGTACGGCGTCATGATGTGCGTGAGCGTCACGTCGATGCCCGGGAAGAGGCCGCGCGCACCGGCTTCACTGTATACTTTCGTCCCGAACGACTCGAAGTGATCGCGCGCGATCTCGTCGACCGATGCGAACGGCCGGCCGCGGAACAACCCGAACCTGAGATAGCCGAGCAAGCACACGAGTGAGTACCGATGATAGATCATCACGGAAAACCGTCCGCCCGGCTTGAGCACGCGCACGACTTCGCGCGCGGCGGCCGGCGTGTTCTCGGTGTGATGAATGACGCCCCACGAGTACACGAAATCAAACGCGTCGTTGGCAAACGGCAGGTGCTCGATGTCGGCCTGCATCACGCGCGCCGACAGGCCTTCCAGCGCGAGACGCTCGCGCACCAGCCGCACGCCGCTTTCGGTGAGATCGACGCCGTGCGCGTCAGCGCCGGCGCGCGCAAATTTCAAGAAATCGGTGCCGGCGCCGGTGCCCATCTCGAGCATGCGCTGTCCCCGGTGCTCGGGCCAGCGGGCAAACGTGGCGATGAACGGTTCGCGCGCGTCGCGCTGCTCTTCCACCCACCGGAAGTACTCCCGCGTGTGCGGCGGGAACGGGTTCGCGCCCGTGCCGCACGGCTCCTGGTTCCAGAACGCGCGGACCTTGCTCTTGAACTCCGACTGCATCGCCATTCCTAATGCGCCTTCTCTTTAACGCCACGGCGGCGTTGGCCGGCACCAGCGGTTCGGTGCACACGGTGGGACTGCTCAGCCATCTCCGGCCGCTGGCGCCGGATCTGGGCCTCGTACTCCTGACGACGCCCGGCCAGGCGGACCTGCGCGCGCGGCTCGACGGCATCGCCGAGCATTGCATGATCGACGCGCCGCACGGCGGACTGGCGCGCACGGCCATGCTGCAGATGCGCCTGGCCGGCCTTCGTCGTCAGACCGGCGCCGACTTCGTCTACAACAAGGGTAACTTTCACGCGGTCGGCGCGTCCCGCCAAATCTGCTTCGTCGAGAACTCGAATCCGTTTTCCGCCGTGCCGCTCGGCGAGCCGCTGCTTTATCGCTCGCGTAATTGGCTGCTCAGGCGCATCTCGGATCAGGCGCTCAAGCACGCCGACGCCGTCATCTTTCCGACGCGATGGGCCCAACGCCTCATGACGTCGCGCAGCGAAACGCGCGCGCGGCAGTTCGTGGTGCCCTACGGCTGGGAATTGCCCGTCTCGAAACCGGCCGCCCCGGCCGCGCGGCCTTTCGTGCTTTGCGTGTCGTCGGTGCTGCCGCACAAGAATCTGCGCGTCGCCCTCGATGCCATGCGCGCCCTCGTCGATTCCGGATCGTTCGACGGGGACCTGGTCATCATCGGCGTGAGCGGCGTGGCCGGCGGCGGATTCTACCGGCGATTGATCGACGAACAGATCGCGCGACTGGGCCTGGGCGATCGCGTGCGTCTCTCCGGGGCCGTCGCGACCGAGGAGCTCTCGGCGCTCTATCGCGGCGCCGCGTGTCTCCTGATGCCCTCGATCGAAGAGTCGTTCGGCATTCCGCTGATCGAGTCGATGGGCCTGGGCTGCCCCGTCGTCGCCGCCGAAGTCCATGGCGCCGACGCGGACATCTACTTCATGCCGTTCCGCGAAATTTGCGCCGGGGCCGCGGAGTACTTTCCGCCGTTCGACGCCGAAGCCTGTGCCGCGGCGATCCTGACAGCCATCGCCGCACCCCGCCGGGCCGAACTCATCAGGGCGGGATTCGAACGGGCGCAACATTATTCCTGGCGCTCCGCCGCGGCCGGCACACTCGACGTGCTCAAGTCACTCGGCTGACGCGCGCGCCATACCTGCCACAGCACGTCTTCCATCGTCTGCAGACGCGATGACCATGAGTGTGGCTCGGCGGCGGCCATCCGCGCGCTGACCGCGTTCGGCGCGCGCATCGGCGGCTCGAGCGCGCGTTCGATCGTCGCGAGCATGTGATCGAGGCCGCCGCCTATCAAGACCGCGTCGCCGAATTGACGCGCTTCGGGCATATCGACCGACACCACGGGCTTACCGGACGCGACATATTCGTAGAGCTTCAGCGGACTGCAATTCTCGGCGGTGCCGTCAAGCACATACGGGTTGAGACACACGTCGAACGATTTCACGTAAGCCGGCACCGTGTCGTACGGCCGGCGGCCCAGGACGTGCACGTTCGGCAGGCCCTCGACCAGATCGAGACGGCCGAGCCGCCCGCGCGGGCCAACGAGCACGATCGACCAGTGCGGGCGCGCGAGCGCGATGTCGCGCAGGAGCTGGAAGTCGATCCAGTACTGCAAGGTCCCGACGACGCCGATCACCGGATGCGGCAGCGCCGCAACGTCCGCCGGAATCTCTGTTGCCGGCGACGACGCCTGCGCAAAGTGCTCGACGTCAGCGGCATTGGGAATGAGCGTGATCGATTTGGCCAATCGCGATTTCGACGCGAGCAGGTTCGGATGCGTGACGATCACCGCGTCCACGGATCGCAGCACGCCGTCTTCGAGTGCGCGGACCACATCGGCGCGCACCAGACCGTGCGACGCGGAAAACTCGTCGACGCACTCGTACACCGAGGCGGCTTCGTCCAGGCGCCCGACGAGCCCGTTCGAATACGGGTTGTAGGTCCACAACACAGGCCGCAGGAAACCCAGCCGCGACAGCCAGCCGCGCAGCACCCACCCCATGCCCCAGTTGTTGACGCGGTTGATCGCGACCGACATCTGGAATGCCGGGAGCGCCAGCGGCAGTGTCGCGACATAGAGATTCGGTTCGATCGGGCGCGGACCTCTCAACCAGCGAAACGCGCGACGCCAGTCCACGCGCAGAATCGTCACGCTCGCCCAACTGGCCTGCAGTTCCACGTAGAGCACGCGATGGCCTCGTCGCGCAAGCCGCTGCGCCTGGCGCTGCTTGCGCGTCCAGACGTCGGTCCAGTCCTGCGACGACAAGATCACGACATCCGGCTTCTCGCGTCTGTCGGCCGAACGCCGGTGCGCGTCGGAGACGTTCACGGTCGCCATCGCGATGCCGAGCGCCGCCCAGACATACAGCCCGATGCGATCGCCCAGAAAGAAATAGCCGACGAACAATCCGAAGAGCGCGCCAATCCAGCCAATGAGATACGGCCGCCAGGGCGTCTCGCCGGGCTCCAGCGCGCGGTCGATCACACGCAGACTTCCGACGCACAGCGCCATGAACGACGCGACGCCCATGAGACCGGTTTCGACGAGTGATTGCCATACGACGCCGTAGGCACCGGCGATGCCGTACGACGTAAACCGATCAAGCTGATACAGGGGATAGTTCCCGTAGCCGACACCGAGAACCGGAAAACGCCCGGCCAGTTCCCGGAGAAATGGCTGGTACCACAGCCGCTGCTCGCCGGCGACCGCCACCGTGCTCGTGTCGAACCGGTTCGCCACCGTGTGCCAGGCGCTCTCGAACGATCCGATGGACCAGGCGAACAGCAGCGGCCCGACCACAGCCCCAACGGCCAGCATCGTCAACGCGCGCCGGCGCCCGCGGCTGTCGACGAGCGCGAAGATCGCGAACAGCGCGACGACGGCGCCCATCCATGCCGAACGGCTGATCGTGAGCAGCAACGCGAGGATGACGGTGCCGAACATCAACATCGCCGGGAGACCGAACCACCGGCGGTCTGCGGCCTCGAGTCGGTGGCGCTGCAGAAGCCCGCTGGCCAGGAGCGCGAGACCGGCCATCAGGTAGTGACCCAGAATCATCGCCTCCTGGAAGGTCGAATTCGGCCGCAGCGACGCCGGCTGTTCGTACAAGCCGGCTGCGTACAACCCGAGAAACGGCATGCGATAACGAACACCGATCATCTGGTACAGCCCGTACAAGGCGACGAGTGCCGACGTCACGACGACTAGCCGCGTGACAAGCCGCACGCGCGCCGGCGTGGAGCAGAAAAAGACGGCGGCAAAATACACCGACGTGGAGAATGCGAGAAATCCGATCTGGACGATGCTGCGGAATCCCGTCGCGCGCCAGCCGAGCGATTCCGACGAAATCACTTGCGGCGGCGGCGCGATGACCGTCATCGCCAACGAGAGCACCGCGATGGCGAGGTACGCGAAGACAAAGCCGTTGAGCGGCGACTGGAAACTGCCGACCGCGCGCTTCGGAAACAACGCCGCCGCCGCCAGCATGAGCAGCACAGCCACATAGACCGGCGCGACGGTCATGGGTCCGCGCAACGCGAGCGAGCTTTCCAACGGCAGCGCCATGATCACAATGCAAAACGCGCGGAACGGCAGGTCGGCCCGGGTCACGCTCGGTGGGCGCTTCCTGCCGCGGCAGTTAGCGCGCCCCAGAATCCGCGTCGGACGATGGTGATGTCATGGCGATCGGCGGCGGCTTGCGCTCGTCGGCCGAGCGCCTCCCGGTGTGCGCGGTCGGTAATCAGGGTGTCGAGCACGTTGTCGAGACGCGCTGGGTCGCGCGCGGTCACGGCGTCACCCCATCGGCCCGCCACGGCATAGCGCACCGCCGCCACGGCCTCGGGTCCGTAGACCAGAACTGGTGTGCCGGAAATCATGTACGCAGGAATCTTCGTCGGCATCGACAGTTGCGTGTACCGCACGCTCGCGTCATCGAAGTTGAATGGCAACAGCAGCACGTCGGCGCTCGCCATCAGCGCGGGGACGTCCTGCGATGCCGGCGCAGGACAGATTCTCAAGACGTCGTCGGCGAAACCCCACGCGCGAAGCTCAGCGGTCTGCGCGGCCGGCGAGTGCACCGACAGCGTCACGGATCGGCCTCTCTCGCGAAGGCGCCGGACAGACTCGCAGACGTCGCGAATCGCGTCTCGTTGTGATTCCGCGAGGATCGATCCGATGTACCGGACAATCGCCGGCGACGCGATGTCCCACGAGGCGCGCGCGGTCTCTCGCCATTCATTCATGTCGAGCGCGTTGGCGAACGCGCCGAACTCCCCGCCGTATCGCCGCTCGTACTCGCGAGCCATGTGGTCGGCGATCGCGAGCCGAACCGCCGAGCGGTCCAGCATCGCGTGAAACTCGCGCAACAGGACCGGCCGCATCACGCTGCCGAGGAGGCCCTCGGTGTACAAACTCGACGGCCAGTCGTCCATCATGTGAATCGCGACCGGCACGCGCCATCGATCCGCGATGGCCCCGGTGAGGCGAATCTGCGCGATCGACCCGAGAAATCCGTACACGACATCGGGCTTGAAGTCATCGATCCAGCGCGCCAGTTCCGGCGTCATTGCAACGCTCCGCGGCACGCCGTCGCTCAGCAGCCGCCGTTTCCAGGTGCGAGTCGGGGCGCCCGCCCCCATGGCGGTTGTCGTCTCGGCGGCGCCCCTGCCGGTCATGCCGCGCTCGAACAGTGAGAACGGGAAGCTCCAGTGCACTTCGCGCCCCGTGAGCTGAAAGAAATTGGTACAGACCGACCGATCGACCGGCGTGGGATCTTCATGAAGATTCGCGAGCCGATCGCCAGGCCATCCGCGAAAGAGATTGGTCAGCGTGATGCCGCCGCCGCTCTGCAGATTGAAATTATTCGACGTGACGACGAGGACGCGCGGCAGCCGGGCGTCGCTCATCAGACGCCTTCTTTCGGACGCGCGGGTTGCAGACAATACATCCAATCGGCGGCGCAGGAAAACGGGAGCGCGTCAGCGGCCCGGTTGTTCCACTCCAGCATCCGCGGCTTGGCCGGCAGCAGCGAGAACATCACGTCCAGGTACGGACCGCAGAGAAACGTGCGGGCGCGACGGCCGGCGACGGTAAAACCGGCCGACTGAAAAATATGTTCGAGCCGTTTCACGCTGAAGAACTGGACGTGGCCCGAGTCGATGTTGAGGAACCCGGAATCGGATCCCGACGTCAGGTTCTCGAGCGGACGTAGCGGCGGCGGCTGGCCTTTCAACTTGCGCAGGCCGCGCCTGAAATTCCAGAACGTGCCGCGGATCAACTGATGTACGCCGGTCCGGCGCAGGCCACGTTCGAGCGAACTCATCCACTCGTACGCGCCATAACCGTTCGGCGTCGTCAGCAGCAGGCATCCATCGTCACGAAGCAATGTCCGCAGCTGAGACAGGAACGGCACCGGATCGTCCACGTGTTCGAGCACTTCGGAACACACAATCGAGTCAAAGCGCCGGCCACTTGCGATCAACTCGTCGAGCGTGGCGGTTGAGAACGCCAGATTCGGCAGGACGTTCGCCGCCTGGGCCTTCCGGATCGACTCGTCGTGCATGTCGACGCCGAGCACCTCGTGGCCGAGCCGGGCCAGCGGCACGGTGATCTGATCGCCGGTGCCGCAGCCGATATCGAGAATTTCCAGCTTCGATTTGCCGAGGCGCTGAACCGCGCCGCCGAGCCACGCTTCGATGACGTTGAGACGCTTGACGATGCCGTAGGTTGTTTCCGGGAACGCAGGCGTCACGCGGCGCGCCTCCGCTCCTCGATGACACGCGCGTACAGCTGTTCGAACTGCTCCGCCTGCCGCTCACGCGTGTACTCGACTTCGACGACGCGCCGGCAGGTCATGCGCATCGCGGTATTCCGCTCGCTGGCGACGAGGGCTTCGCCCATCTGGGCCGCGAGATCGTCGGCGTCGCCGACCCGCGCCAGCCAGCCGGTTTCGCCCGGCCGCACGGCGTCCACGACGCCGCCGGTCGCGAAGGCCACCACCGGTGTGCCGCACGCCATGCTTTCGAGCACCGCGTTCGGCAGGTTCTCCGCCATCGTCGGCATGACGTAGACATCAGCGGCCGAGTAGGCCGCCGCGAGACGCGCATCGTCATGCATCGCATCAACGGCGGTGACGCGTACCGGCAACTGGCCGCGCCATGCATCTGCGCCTGCGCCGACCGCGAGGACTTCGAATGGCGCGCCGCCCGCCGCGGCGAGTTTCGCCGCCGCCGCCTTGAAGTACGCCCCGCCCTTTCGAACGGCATCGATTTCCAGGGAAACAAAGAGCGCGACGCGCGCGTCCTGCGCGATACCGAACTGGCGCCGCGCCTCGTCGCGAGGGACCGGCCGGAACGTCGTCGCATCAAGCCCGTTCGGGATGACGTGTAACGGGAATCGTGACAGGAGCGGACTGGCCTTGGCGAACCCGGCCATCCAGGACGACGGCGCAACGATCTCCAGTTGCGACTGCGCGAACACGCGCTGCTTCACCAACCACAACTGAGCCGTGCGATCGACGCGAAGCGCGGGCGCGTCGAACAGGTGCGGACATTGTCCGCATCCGGTTTTCCATCGGTCACATTCAAACGAGTACGCGCAGTGCCCGGTCATCGGCCATTGGTCCGACAGGCGCCAGATGACCGGCTTCTTTGCACTGAGCAGCGGCAACGCGGTGTGGCTGAAGTAGCCGCCGTGCGTGTTGTAGAGCTGCACGACGTCAGCTTCGCGAAACCACGGGTGCCACTGCAGCCCGTATGACGACGGGTAGTAGAGGTACTGAAGGCTCAGCCGTTCGGTGACGCGGCGAACGATCGCGTCTGCGGCCCGCCATCCGAATGACCGCCACAGGTAACCGACATCCGGATCATCGGTGACCCGATAGTTCACCAGCATCTTCGAACCGTGTCCGCGCCGGCGGAGTTCGTTGTGGATGCGGTACGCCGACCGCCCCGAGCCGCCGGCGTTGTCGGTGGCGCTGATGTGCAGGATGTTCACGAAGGGTGGATCATCCGTCCGTTGGCGATCACGCCGTTGCCGCCGATGCGCACGTCGATGTCTTCGAGCCGCGCCGCCTCGCACCAGCGCTGCATGGTCGACTCCGACTGAGGAAGGTCGTACGCCGGCGCCAGCGCATCAAACGTATCGAGAATCGCCCACTCGACCTGCTCGTCGTACGGCAACGGCAGATACGAGTAGTTCCAACACGGCACCAGCATGCCGAGCGCGTTCCCGACGACAGGAATCTTCTTGATGAGCGTGTCGACTGGCAGCCACTTCGGCACGTACCATCGGATCGCTCTCAGCAGCGTGTCGTTCGACATGCGCGTGGTGATCGGCCGCCACAGATACTTCGACTTGAACGGCTGCAGCTCGTGCCAGCACTTGCGGTAAACATCAACGGCGATGCGTCCGCCGGGCTTCACGCACTTCAACAGGCTCTCGAACGCGCGTTTCGGATCGGGCGTGTGCTGAATGACGCCGTAACAAAACACGAAGTCGAATGAGGCGGGCTCGAACGGCAGTTTGAACACATCGCCCTGGGCGATCGTGAGCTCCGGCCGGTCGTTGTTGGCGAGGCACGCGTCGACGGCCGAGCTGTAATCGACCGAGCAGAGTTTCGCGCCCGCGTCGAGCATGACCTGGGTGAATCGCCCTGCGCCGCAGCCCACCTCTAACACACGCGCGCCGTTCAGCATGTCCGGCGTCCAGCGCGCGCCCGACAGAAAGCGATCGCGCGAGAGGTGGGATCCGTTCACCGCATCGAGCTGTGTGCGCCGAAACGTGTTCCACTGCGCGCCGAAGTTCGCCGCGTAACCGCTGTCGGGTTGAAATCGCGGAATCCGCCGCACGATCTCGAACGAATGCGTGCCGCTCTCGCAGCCAAGACGGCCGGTGACCACATCGCCGTTGACGATCTCGCCGCCCGGTTCGAGCGCGAGCGATCGCCCACAATCCGGACACCGGAATTCTGAAAGTGACGTCAGACGCACAAATCTCTCTTAGGGCCGCCGGCCGATGTAGACCAAATGCGGCTGGGGCGTTTCGCGACCGAGTATGCGCCGCAGCACGCGCATCGCTCCGGCGCCCGTGCCCGCGCCGACGGTCATCGCGCGGCACAGGGTCTCGGTGAATCCATGTTGCGCCATTCTGGCGGACAGGTCGGGCACCGTGAACTGCCCGACGTGCTGCCATGGATGAAACGCGAGCCCGCATTCCGGACACATCGTCTTGGCGGCGTCGATGTCTTCGTTGTGCGGCGTGGTGACGATGACGGCGCCGCCGGGTTTGAGGATGCGCCGCAGTTCCTTCATCGTCCCGTCGATGTGCGCCGGCAACAAGTGCTCGATGACTTCGACGAGGAACACCACGTCGAACGCCGCGTCGGGCAACGGTGTCGGTACGGTTTCGGCGAGAATGGCGCCGCCGAAGGTCGCGTACGTGCTGCAACGCTCGATCGTCTGCTTCCGCGAATCTTCGGAGAACTCCAGGCCTTCCGCCTTGAGGCTCTGCGACGCGAGGCGTTCCACGAGAAAGCCCGGGCCGCATCCGAAGTCGAGCACACGATGGCCGGGCCCGATCGTCACGCGCTTGCGCACGAAGGCAATCAGCGCGTCACCCGAATGACTCGAGAAATACGCGCGCGCCGCGTGCGGACTCTTGCCGAGATAGCCCCAGAAGCGCTTGACGTACTCGGGTGTCCACTCCAGATCCTTCACGACGAACGGTTCGCTCATTCAGTCCTCATAGTTCTCAACCCAGATCGGACCATCGGGCCGTGGGCGCCTGCGCCGACGGCTGCTCAATAAACAGGATGTGCCACAACTGAAACATCAGCAGGCTCCAGACGAGCGCCTGATGATCGGCCGTGCCGTCGAGGTGCGGCTTCACGATGCGATCGACGATGTCCGGCCGAAAGACGCCCTGCCGAGTGAGCCGCTCGCGGCCGAGCAGCCGCTCGACGAGCGGACGCAATCGCCCGCGCAGCCACATCGCCGTTGGCAGTACGAAGCCGCGCTTTCGCCCGCTGAGGACATCAGCCGGCAACAGGTCGCGCGTGGACTTCTTCAGCAGGTATTTGAGGTCGTGCGATTGGGTGCGGATTCGCGCCGGCACGCGCGCCATCAACGCGACGAACTCGCGGTCGAGATACGGCACGCGGGCTTCGAGCGAGTGCGCCATCGAGAACCGGTCGGTCATCGCCAGGAATTCATCGGGGAGCTGCGTCGAGATCGAGATCTCCGCGAGCGAGTCGCGCACGGGGGCGTCGGGCCGGATCACCACGGCCGCCGCCAACTCGTGCGCCGTCGAGCGCAAGGAGACGTCACCGGCAAGGATTTCCTGCTGCTTGCGCTGATCGCCGCAGTAGTAATAGCGATCGACGTAGTCGCGCTCGAACCGCGACGTTGACCAGCCGGCTGCGTCTGCGCGGGGCGCCACGGCCGCCGCCGCGGCTGCAAGAGCCGGCGTGTGCCGCGCCAACCGATGCGCAACGCGTTCAGCCAGCGGCACGGCCCGGCCGTCGCGCTCGTATTCCCGATAGCGCCCGTAGTCGCCGAAGAGCTCGTCAGCACCGGAGCCGGTCAGGCCGACTTTCACATCCCGCGACATGAACTCGAAGACATACCAGGACGGCAGACCGCCGCCGTACGGTTCGTCGAGCGACCACACCATCTTGAGCAGGTCGTCCAGCAATCGATCTGCGCCGAGAATCACCTCGTGGTGGTCGGTGCCGAACCGTTCCGCCACCTGCCGCGCCAGGGGCAATTCGTTCAGGTCCGCTTCGGCCGCTTCGGCAAATCCAAGCGAGTACGTCCGGATCGGCGCGCTACCGGCTTCGTTGAGCAGGCCCACGAGGACCGACGAGTCAAGGCCGCCGGACAAGGAACACGCAATCGGCACATCGCTCAACGCCCATCGCCCGACAGCCGCGCGCAGTTCCGCGCGAATCCGTTCGGGCCAGTCGCGCTCCGGCACCGCGTCGTCGGGCGCGAACGCCATCGCCCAGTACTGGCGGGTGGCGATTGTGCGCGACGCGAGGTCAATGGTGAACGAATGCCCGGGCAACAGGCGGCTGATCCCGCGAAAAATACTGCGCGCGCCCGGCACGAAACGCAGCGTGAGGTAGTGAAAGAGACTCTCGCGATCGAGCTCGCGCTCGATCCCCGGCACCACGAGGAGCGCCTTGAGCTCGGAGGCGAGCGCAACCGCGCCGCCGGTTTCCGCGTAGTAAAGCGGCTTGATGCCCAGAGGATCGCGCGCGCCAAACACAACGCCCTTCGCGCGATCATGAATCGCGAATGCGAACATGCCGTTGAGCGCGTCAAGGCATTTCTCACCGCGCCGCTCCCACAACTCGAGCACGACTTCCGTATCGGAGTTTGCCGTCTGGAACACGGCGCCTTCGGCCTCGAGTTCTCGTCGCAGATCGGGCGCGTTGAAGATCTCGCCGTTGAATACGATGACGCTTCGGCCCGAGCGGCTCGTCATCGGCTGATGGCCGTGCGTGAGATCGACGATGCTCAACCGGGTCATCGCCAGTGCGACGCCCGCGTCCCGGTCGCGATACTCGCCCGCATCGTCGGGCCCGCGATGACGCTGCTGGGCGTTCATCTGCGTCAGCGACGCGTCATCCTGGCGGCCGATGATTCCTACAATGCCGCACATAGATAGTCGGTAGCCTCCGAATCCACCCAGGCGGCAAACGACGTCAGATCTTTCGCCTTCGCGAGTTCCGCGTAGCTCGAGACCTGCGGGTGCATGTTGGTGTCGAGCGCGTCACCGACGCGGTCGAGCGATGCCCGAACGGTGCGGAAGCTCGTGAGCGGCCACGGCCGTTCGTGAAACAACACGAATGCATAGCGGCGCGCCAGTTCTCGCGCGTCCGGCGTCATCGGCGGCTGTGCTGCGAGGGACGCGAGGCGCCCGAGGTACTCGGCCGCTGTCGATGAATCGACTGTAAATCCGAGCCCCGAGTACCGCCCTGTTCCGCCGGTAATCACCGGCACACCATGGCAAGCCATCTCCATGCCGATCGTGCCGCGCACCGTAATGCAGTAGTCGGTGATGTCGAAAAACGAGTAGGTGCTGATGTCGGTGTCGGGCGGCACGACGATGATGTGCGACGGCAGCAAGCCGCCGACGCCGGCGCGCATTGCGACGAGGTCGCGCAGCTCACCGGAAACGCCTTCGTACTTGAGCTTCCACACCAGGTCGGGGTGAATCTTCACGACCCAGTTCAAACGCGGATTCGCCGCGGCCGCCTTCACGGTCTCAACAAGCCAGGTCTCGTAGTCTTCGAACAGGCCGTCGCCGTAAAAAAACGTCGCGTCCCAGAGCACGTGCGAAAAGATCACGGCGGTCTTTTTCGACGGATCGAGACCGAGCTGTTGACGAACGTCCGCCTCTGACTTGATGACTTTGCCGACCTGGAGAAACTTGCGATTGAACCAGGTGCCGTTCCGGTAGCCGTCAGTGATCTCGTCGATGATCGCCTGATCCTGCGCCGGGCTCCACGGCATCGCCTTCACCGTTTGCCACGTGTCGGGCGCGAGCGAGAACGGATGTGCCGTGAGGTTGGCTCGAGTGTAGCGCTTGAGGGCGTATGTGTCGGTGCGCTGCGCGCCGGCATATTGCACGACCGGCACTCCGGCGACAACAGCCGCGCCGAACAGCTCCGCCATCGGCGATACGCCTTTCTCAAGCAGCAGCACCAGCGACGGGCGGCCCGCGTCGATGAGCGACATCGCGCCGGTGATGTTCCGGTCGATCACGCGGAGATCCGCGGCGAGATCCGCGAGCGTTGCGGAGGATTTAAGATCGAGAGCCGTGAACTTGTTCCGGTTGAGGTAGTTCGACAACGCGATGCGGCCGACGGCGACACCCCGATTCTCGAGCGCCAACAGTTGCGCAACCGACGACAGGCCGGCGAGGACCGCCGCGGCCGCGGCTTCACCTTCCGCACTGACCGAAAGCGCGGGGGCGAAAGCGACTCCGCCGGTCAGTCCGAAGAGGGAGTGATACCGGCGGCCCCACGCGTCGTGGAAGAGATAGACGATCCGCGGCTGGAACCCGCGGCCGCGCAGGGCGAGCGACAAGACGCCTTCCATCTTGTAGCCCCACACAGTTGAAAAGCTGGAGATGAGCCAGACGACGCGTCCCCTGTCGTTGGCCGGCGCCGGCGCCGACAAGGCGCGGATTCGGTCGCGGCAGTCTGCGTAGTCGGAGGCAACCTGCCGCTGCCTCGCGCGCTCATCCGGCGAGCGAAGCCAGCGTAGCGTGGAGCCGACGCGCGCGCGGAGTGCCTTCACGCGCGCCCGCCCGTGCGCCGAGTCAACCAGAACTCGGCGAGCGCCAGGTCGTCAGCCGAGTCGATATCCACCGAATCGGCGTGGGACATCTCGAGGCCGCGGACGTCGCCGTCGTAGAACGAGGCGGCGTCGACGACACCCCGACTGATGACCAGCACCGCCGGGCCATTGCGAGCGAACAACACCGGTTTGTGCTGACGAAGCAGCGAAGGGGCGCGCTGATCCGGCGTGAGCCGATCGCCATCCATGCGCATGAGCGAGGCCGGACCGAACTGGTGTGGCACGGCAACGACCGAGACCACCGCCGACGCAGCCGTGTGCGTCAGCAAATCGATGGCCGCGTCGATATGGCGCGCAGTGCGTAGCGGCGACGTCGGTTGCAGCAGGGCCACGGCGTCAATGGGCCCGTCCTGCGCTTCGACCCACTCGACGGCATGCCGAATCACATCGCGCATGAGGGCACCGTCACCGGCAATCTCCGACGGGCGCAGGAACGGCGCGCCAACGCCGTGCTCGGCGGCGACGGCCGCAATCGCGGCATCGTCAGTCGAGACGATCGTGCGGTAGAGACGCCGGCTCTCGCGCGCCGCATCGCAGGTGTAGGCGATCAGCGGACGACCACACACCGGCGCGATGTTCTTGCCGGGAATACCTTTGGATCCCGCGCGAGCGGGAATGAGGCCGAGCACTCTCATCTGCCGGTGTCAGTACGCAATGCGTTTGTCCAGGTTGAACGAGCACGTCGCCAGCACATCGGCGATCTTCGCGCCCGCAGAGCCGTCGCCGTAGATTGGATCGCGCGCGTACCGGCCGTGCGTGAGCTGCCGCCGGATGGCGGCGGCGATGGCGGCGCGATCGTGGCCCACGTCAATGATGTTCGCGCCGCGTTGCCGAAGGTCCTGTCGCGAGCCGACGTTCACCGATGGCGTGCCGATGAAGGCGCCTTCCCGAATCGCGCTGCTCGAGTTGCCGATGAGACACGCTGTTCGCGTCATCAGCCGCACGTACTGTTCGGTCGGCAGATTCTTGAAGAAATGGAACTTCGATGTGTCCTGGTGCTCGCGGAAACGGCGGATCGCGCGAGAAACGTCTTCGGAGCCCGCGTCAGCGTTCGGCCAGAACACCAGCGTCGGCATCCCGATCTCAGCCACGGCGTCGAGCGTGGCCGTGGTCTGACGATCGCCGGCGCCGTACTCGGTGGTCACCGGATGCTGCGACACCATGAGGAACGGTTTCGTGAGATCGAACTGACCGCCGACGCCTTCAGCGAACACATCGGGCGGGCCGTCATCGCGCGACAGGATCTCGGCGACCAGGTCCATGCGCGGACAGCCGACGAGAAACACCGTCTCCGGGTGCTCGCCGAGCTTGACGATGCGATCAACAGCGTCAGAACAGGCGGGAAAATGCGCGTGCGCGAATTTCGTCACCGCGTGCCGGATGCTTTCGTCGATGGTCCCGCTCACTTCCCCGCCCATCGTGTGCGCAAGAGGAATATTCATGTACGCCGCTGAGAGCGCCGTCGCCATCGTCTCGAAGCGATCACCGACGGTCACGACGACGTCGGGCTTCAACGTTTCGAACACCGTCGGCAGCTGCACGAGTCCGACGCCGGTGGACCGCGCCATCGTCGACGGCGTCTCGCCTTCGATAAGCATGTGGACTCGGGCGTCAACACGGAACCCGTCGCGTTCGATCTGATCGACGACGGCGCCATAGCGATCAAGCAGCGCTGAGGCCATCGCGACGACCTGCAGTTGCAGATCCGGGTGTCGTTGCACGGCGCCCATCACGGACTTGATGCTGCCGTAATTGGCGCGGGATCCGACGACGACGCAGACTTTTCTCACTCTGGCTTCCTCATTCGAAATCATCCGTGGCAATGAGCGTGTCCGCGGCGATGGCCCGGCGCGCGCGGCGCCCGATCACGTCAGCCACGCGCGCGGCCGGGATGCCGGTGCCCGGTTTCTTGAATGCGAGGTGATCGCGGGTGATCACAGCGCCGTCGGGAATCTCAACAGCCGAAACGACGCTCTTCTCGAAAATGCGCTTGAACTCCGCAAAGCGCGTGGCGTCGCCCTTGTCGACTGGATGCGCGAGCATCGCTTCGATGGACCGGATGCCGCGGACCATGTCGGCGAATTCCGCCGGCTCCATCGAGTGCTGCGCATCGCTCCCGTACATCTTTCGGCTGAACGTGAAGTGCTTCTCGACCACTGACGCGCCCAGGACCACCGAAGCGAACGCCGCATACGGCGGAAGTGTGTGGTCCGACAGGCCGACTGGCACGCCATAACGATCGCGCATTTCGCCGATGACGTTCAGCCCCACGTGCCCATCGGCGCAGGGGTATTCGGTCGTGCAATGCATGACGACGAGATCGTTGTGCACCGCGCGAATCGCGGCGACGGCGCGGTCGATCTCGGTCCAGTCACTCATGCCCGACGAGAGCAGCACGGGCTTCTGAAGCGCGGCGATCTTCTCGAGCATCGGGATGTTGCTGACTTCGCCGGACGGAATCTTGTAGCGCGCCATTCCGATGGACTCGAGCAGATCGACGGCGGCTTCCGAAAACGGTGAGGAGAGAAACTCAACGCCGCGCTCTTCGCAGCGCGCCTTGAGTGCGCGCCACTGGTCGCGCGTGAAACCCGTACGGCGGAAGTACGCCATGCGCGGCTCGCTCGTGAAAAACGACGGCGCGGGCGCGTTGGCGAGCGACTCGGCCTCGGCGATGTGCGTCTGGAATTTCACCGCGTCGGCACCCGCCGCGGCGGCGGCGTCGATCAGGGCGAGCGCGTTGCCGAAGCTGCCGTCGTGGACGGAACCGATCTCAGCGATGACGAAGACGCGCGGCGGCACTACTCGCCTCTCATCAGCCGCGCGCGTTCGGATTCCCACCGGCGCTTCAGCTTCGTGGCGGCGCGCTGCTCTAACCATCCGCCGAGGCCGCCGAACAACGACACCGGCTGCGGCCCGGGCGGCACGAGTGCCATCACAAGGGACGACCGCGTCAGCAAGCGGCCCGGGCTGCCGGCCAGGGCGGGGTTGGCCGGCACTTCGTAGCCTTTGACCGCCTCGCGTTCCCAGGCCTTGAAGGCCGCCCAGTCGGCGGCGTTATCGCGGTCCAACTGCTCGTAGTAAAACGTCCCGGGAAAAAGACGGGCGAACTGGTCCGCCCACGGCACACCCGGGTCGGCGTTGTGATGTGCGATCACCGCAATCGGGAACATCGTACTGGCGACCAGCGAGAGCCGGTTCGCGCCAAATTCCTTCGGGCCGTCGAGTAGCAGGGCAATCGGACCGGGCATCGCCGCGATCGCCTGTGGAAACACTTCGTAGGCGTCGCCGGTGACGCAGGTGACGCGCTTGTACTTGTCGAGCCGTTTGCGGCATTCCGGCCCTCTGATCGGGTCGCTCTCCATGTCGATTGACGCGACGGCAGTGCCGGTGCGATCTGCGTACTCGCCGAGCACGTGCGTCGAATAGGCATGGAGGCCGCGGCCCGACTCCACGATTGACTCCACGCCCGCGTGATCGCACATGGCCAGGAACGCGGCCATCTCTCCCGGGTAGATGCCGGTCTCCCAATCGAGGTTCCAGGTTTTGATTTCAGCCGCCCACTTGAGCGTTTTTTCTCTGAGGGCAGTTCGGGTCGTTGTCAGCATGGCACTCTCACAATGAACGGACGGGTTTGAGTTGCGGGACGTGGGTCGCGGCAAAGCGGCGCACCACGCGCCACGACGCCAGCAACAAGAAGAGCAATGACACGATCAGCACGGCGGCACGCGACGGAACTCCTGGCGGGAGCACCGCAGTCAGAGCCATCGCCGACACGATCAGGCCGATGCCGGCCAGCACCCAGGCATCGCCAAGCGGCGCGGTGCCGCGTGTGCGTGACAACACCATCACACCGGCGCGGACCACCAATTGTTGCGCCATCAGTGCCAGGGCGCCGCCGACCAGGCCAAACCAGCGCACCATCACCACCATGCTCACGAGCCACACGATGTTGGCGGCGACCTGCAGCCAGTAGTACTGCCGAATCGCGCCGTCGCGGAAGAGCACGCCGATTTGCGGCTTGCCGGCGTTTTGAAGCAACAGAAAGATCACGAGATACGGCACGACAACGGCCGAGCCGACGAAGCGTCCGTGTGTCAGCCATCCGATGATCTCGGCGCCGAATGTCACGAACGTCACGCCGACGGCCGCAACACCCACATACATCGCATCCCAGACGATCAGCGTCTGTCGAAACGGCGTGCCGGGCTCGTGGGCTTCTTTGAGAGTGATCGGCCAGATCGGCCGCGCGGCCGCCTTGAGCACCTGCGCGATGATGACGCGATAGTTCTGCGCGTGCACATACAAGCCGACTGCGGCCGTGCCGATCACCGACGCCATGAATCCGCGCTCGACGGCAGCCTGCAGCGCATCGGAAATACTGGCCCACGCGTTGGCCGGCCCGACGCGCCCGACCTCGCGCATCCACGCGGTGCTCAACGATCGCGTGAGGTACGCGCGCAGCACTCGCAACGCTCCAGCGAAAGTCACCGCGGAGCCTGCCGCTGCGGCCCAAAAGAGCGCGAGCACACCGATCTGGAATACGTAAAGCCCCGCGATCGTCACGAGCGCTGAGACCAGCGTCTGCATGATCGTCACGGCCGCGAATCCGCGCGCGCGACCGTCGAGCGTGATGACATCCTGAGCAACCATCCACGGCACGCCGAGCATCACCGTCGCCATCGACAGCCAAAGGCCTGCGGGAGGAACCTCCGCGTATCCATCGAGCCAGCGGCTGAGCAACGGCCAGATCGCGAGACAGACGGCGCAAAATGCAGCGCCCAGCCCGAGCGCGACAAACAGCAAAGTCGAGACCAGGCGCCGCCGCTCGTGGCCCTCGACGCGCGTGAAGTGCGTGTTGCACACCGCGCCGCTTCCGATCAGCGCCAGGGTCCAGCCGACGGCGGTCAGCGCGGTCATGAGACCGAAAATTCCCACCGCCTCCGGCCCAAGCACATACGTCGTCACCGGGACCATGACGAGCGACATCCCCATCGCGAGCATCGATGGCGCGAGGAACAACGAGAAGCGGCGAAGGAATCCCACGTGCTAGCCGGCCTGGACCCGTTCGATGTGTGCGAGGCGGTTGACGGTGCGTACCAACCTGAACTTTCCTGTGGCGACGATTTCTTTCACGAGCCGTCCGACCGTGTCGACGTGCGTCGCAAAACCTCGATCTTCGGCCGCGTCGTCGAACAGGACCGACCCGCCGACGCGCACGCGGCCACCGAAGCGCTCGAAGTCGATCTTCGCGCCCTCGTAACTGTGATCGCCGTCGATGAACACCATGTCGAGCGCGCCGGTGTTGATCTCGATCACACGCGAGTCTCCGACGAGCAGCGTCGCATTCAGCCCGGATCGGCGGCACAGATCGGCGATCTGTTCGTCGTAGGGCCGCATGCCCGTCTGGCGCAACCGCGACTCTTTTTCGCCGATGTCGATCGACCAGAATTCGCCTTGCGCGCGCATCGCGGCCGCAATCATCAACGTGGAGCCGCCTTTGTGCCGGCCAATCTCGACGACCTTGCGCGGCTGTGTCTCCCGGACGAAGCCAAAGAGATACGCCGCCTGCCGCACGGGCATGCCGATGACGGCGTGATCGAAGGGCGTGCTCGCGAAGAGCCCGGCGAGATGATGAAACTCCATGCCCTGCGACGACTCGAAGTCGAAAGCGACGTGATCGAGGTCAACCGCTCGATTGAGCAGCGGGCCGAACGCCTGATGCACATCGTTGGGATCGCGCTTGCCGACCGCCGAAATAAAACTGCGGGCCGCCGCGCGCGGCAGCACCGACGCCAGCGTTGCGCCGAGCCACATGTTCAGTCTGGTCAATGCCATCCGTCTGATCCTTTTCAGCGAACCTGTGTCAGTGACGCCCAGCGGCGTCGACGATCGCGTCGGCAATATCGGCCGCGCGAACGGCGTCATGAATATCGGGCGCTGGCGTTGCACGGCCCTCAATGGCCGCAGCAAACCGGGCCGTGACCGGCGTGAACAGGGTCACGAAGTCACTCGGCGGTGCGGCCGGATCCACGACGCCGGGTTCAACATTCTTCGCGTCGAAGACGCAACGAAACGGGCCGGCCGGCGACACCGGCGACGTATTCCACGCCGTCAGCGTGCCGGCGCTGCCGCGCGCAATCAGTCGATGCCCGATCTGCGGTTGACTCACGAGCGACACGTGCAGGACGACGGGACACCAGCCGGGAACCGACAGCACGGCCGTCATCGCGTCATCAGCCGTGACATCGCGCGTCGTGCCCGATGCGTCGCGACGCGATCGCGTCAGCGTCTGCTGCCATCCGGAGACCACGCGCACTTCTTTCCCGTGAAACAAGTAATCGATGACGTGGCATCCGACATTGCGCAGCGCGCCGCCGCCCATCGCCGCGTCGGCTTTCCAGTTGAACGGCAGCGACGGATCGATTCGAGAGCCCAGAACCCAGTGCGCTTCGATCGACGACAGGCCGCCACATCGCCCCGCATCGAGTTGTTGACGGAATTCAGCGATCGCCGGGATGAGCCGGTAACAAAAATTCACCATCCCGATCGTGCCGGCCCGCCGCCAGGCTGACTCGACCGTGCGCGCCATTTCGGCGGATGCGCCGACCGGTTTTTCGCACAGCACGTGCTTGCCGGCGCTAAAGGCGGCGACCGCCAGATCAGGCTGCGCGGATGCCGGCACCGCGATGATCACGGCGTCGATGTCGCGATGGCCGACGGCGTCCTCCGGCTGCATCGCGACGGCGCCCGCTTCGGCGGCCAGGGCCGCTGTGGCGGCGTGATTTCGGCCGGCAACGACCGCGAGGTCCATCCCTGCAGCGCGGGCGGCCGCCACGTGAGCTCGCGCCGCATGACCGGAGCCGATGATCGCCGCGCGAATCGTCACGCGGCGGTCTCTTTCGGGCGCAAGCCCCTGCACACCACGTCGATGAAACGGCGCACGGCTGGCGCCGGGCTGAACAGCCGCTCATAGGTCTCGCGCCCGCGGCGCGAAATTCGCGCGGCTTCGGCTGGAGCATCGACCGCCAGTTTGAGATGCGCGGCAAACTCGGCGCCGGTGGTCGCCAGCAGGCAATTGTCGCCGCTCACAAGATCAGGGTTCCCTGCGGCGGTGCTGGTGTGCGCGACGACCAGCGATCCGTGAGCCATCGCGGTCAGGATGCGGCTGCGATTGCCGACGGGCACGGCAATCGGCACGACGATCGCGTGACATCCGCGCATGAATCCGACGAGGTCTTCGACAAAGCCTTTGAACTGGATTTCCTGTTTCCGGGCAATCGCCGGCGCCACCCAGGCGGGCGCCTGACGCGTCCCGGCCAGAAACAGCGTGAAGCCGCCGGCGCCCCAGGTCTTCATGAGCTCGGGGTAGATGTCGTTGATGAGCGTGTCAAAGGCCGATCGGGATCCCAGCCCCGACAGCGATCCGAAAAATGCGAACGTCGGCCGCGACGGCGGCGTGACGGCCGCGCCGCTCTCGAGTTTCGCGGGCCACGGATACGGCAGATACTCGGACCGGATTCCCACCGAGTTGAGCGCCGGCTCAGATGCCTTGGACGACACGACCACCGCGCGCGCGTCAGACAGCACCGTTTTGTAGAACGTGCGCCACTGCAGGCAACCTATCGCCACCAGCGGGAGCCGCCGGGCTGTTTGCCAGCGTTCTTTCACGTCGTACCACGCGTTGTACCAGAACGTCTGAAAGTTCAGATCGCCGAGCCACACGACGCGCATCGACGGCGACGCAAGCTGGGACGCGTACGCGGCCGACAGCAGGTCCAGGCAGACGACCGAGTCCGGGCGAAAATCTCGCGCGCGCTCGATCACCGAGACGGGCGCACCCTGCACACGCGGCGCGCGGGTCCAGCGGTTCAATCGATACATCGCATTAACCGGGCACTCCATGGTCTCGAACGCCGGGAGATCCCGCATCGACTCGACATACTCGGCAAGCAGCCGTTCGTTGCGATTGGTGGCATCAGTCAGGCGGATATGCAAAACCCGGGCGCCGGCGTCGGCCAGGCCCCGGATGTAGTGCCAGAACAGGACGGTGCTCGCGCCCTCGTGCGGATGCGGCACTCCCGGGGCAACGACCAGAATCGACCGGCCGGCCAACGCGGCGTCAGTTGTCAACGATCGTCACATCCGGCAGCGGCACAATGATCTTGGACGTCAGCCCGCGGGCGCGCAGGTTCTTGATGATCGGCGCCGCGTAGTGCCAGGAGAGCATCAAGCCGTACTCCGGCTGCTCTTCGAACATCCGCGCCTCATCGACCACTGGAATGTGTGTGCCCGGCGTGTACAACCCGAGCTTGAGCGACGTTGACTGTTCGGCGATGTACGGCAGGAGATCGGGCGTGAGCCCGCAGTACGCCAGAAGCGTCACCGCGCGGCCTGGGCATCCGATGCCTACCACGCGCTTCCCGTCGTCGTTCAGCTTCACGATCAGCGATCGCAGGGCGCGGCGCGACGCCTCGGTGCGCTCACGGAAGGTGTCGTATGCCGCATCCTCGTAGCAACCCAGGCGCGTTTCGAGTGCCATGAGCTCCGTCACCGCAGGCGAGATCTTCGCGCTCTTGCCCTTCCGGGCGTACGCGCGGATCGAGCCGCCGTAGTTCGGAATGCGCTCGGCGTCCTCGAGCTCGAAGCCATGGTCCGCAAACAGGCGCTGGAGCGGCTTCAGCAAGTAGAACTTGAGATGCTCGTGGTAAATGGAGTCGTACTGCAGGGTCTCGATGATGTCGACCATGTAGTGAGACTCGCTGACAAACACGCCGCCATCGTCGAGCAGCTCGTGCACGCCGCGCAGCAACTCGGAGAGCCGATTGATGTGCGCAAAGACGTTGGCCGCGGTGACAACCTTCGCCGGGCCATGCTCAGCGCGAATGCGCTTTGCGACATCGGCGCTGAAAAATTCATTGATCGTCGGAATACCGTCGGCGATCGCGATGTTCGCGATGTTGGTCGGTTCGACGCCGAGCACGCGCATGCCGACGTTCTTGAACCCCTGCAGCACCGTCCCGTCGTTCGAACCGATGTCCACGACGAGCGATCCCGGAGCCACACCGATGTTCTGGGCGACGCGCGCCGACGTGCCGTGCAGATTCTTTTTCAGCGTCTCGGTGATGCCGCTGCGATACGGATATTCGCGGTGAAACAAATGGCGCGGATCGACGACGTGATCGATCTGCACGAGGCCGCACTCACGGCATCGGAACGTGTTCAGCGGAAAGCTGACTTCCGGCTCGCGCAGCTGGTCGCGCGTGAGCAGCGAATCGCAGGGCGGGCTGAAGCCCATGTCCACGACGTGCTGCAGATCCTTCGCGCCGCAGACCTGGCAATAATCGATGGGCCCAATCTCAAGATCGCAGTTCACAGCGCCTCCGTTGTCAAATCGTACACCGTCACTTCGTGCTCCCTGTGGCCCGATGCGGTTCGAGCTGCTGCCAGATTCGCGCGACGACGCGTTCCGACGGATGAAAGTAGTCGATCATGTCCAGGTCGCTCATGCCGAGCGGACGAATATCCGTCCAGTCGTCGTAGTGCCGTCCGGCGTCGTCAAAACGTGCTCGCAATGCCGGCCCGACTTCGCGCATGTAGGCCAGCGCCGAGTCGCCCCGCATCTCGTCGAGGATCGTCGGTGCGAACGGCGTTGAGAACCCGACCACAACGATCTTGCGTTTCGCGCACTCGGCGAGCAGGTCCGAGAGCTGCCCCAGCACCGCGGGGTCGATCTGGTCGCCGGCGGTCATCGGCAACGTGTGAGTCCGGAGCCGTTCGCGTCCCTCTTCGAGCCGTTTGGCGACCGGCGGCCACTCACGCCGGTAGAGGCCGTTCTGGTAGCTGCCGTCCGGCCGAAAGCCATTCCCCCAGGCGATCGCGTTCACGCCCATGGCGGGCTGATCGTCGTATGGATCACGGCGGCTCGACAATCGTCGAGCGGGGATGCGGCCGGCCCACCAGTCCGTCAGGATCAGATGGCTCAGCCGCACCGAGCGCGCGACGTCCGTCCCGTCGGACGTCACGACATCAAGCTTCGCGCGGTCGAACGGCGAGGCGCGCAAGAGCCAGCTCTGGTCAATACCGAAAATGATCAACTCAGGATACGGAGCCTCGAGCTGCCGCACGAACTCGAGCGCTTCGCGCATCGTCGACGCCGCGCCGCCGGCGTTGTAGAACTCTGGTGAGCCGTCTCCGAACATTTCCGCGCGGAACTGCATCACCCGCGACGAACCGAGCACGAGGATCCTCGGCGACCGCAGCCGTGTTGCGATGAGTTTGAAGGCGAAATAATCATCACGGTACGCCCGGCCGTAGAGGAGCGGCTCTCGCATCTGCCGCTCGGCGACGGTGCGCATCGGCGTGACCTCGCCGGCCACGACCGCCAACCCGAGCGGCAGGCCCGGGAACACGGCAAACGGCAGCGCGAAGATCAGCAGCCGCAGCAAAACCGGCCGCCACCGCGCGCGTGGCGCGCCGCTAGAACTGGAAGTAGATGAAGTCGTAGTGCCCCCACACTCCCAGCCACAGCACCGCGAAACTTGTGGCGTAGTAGACGCCCCATCGAGCGGCGCGCGGCCAACGCGCGATCGTTGACCACAGTCCGAATCGCGCGTCGATCACGTCGAGAGCGACGAGCACGCCGAGCGCGGCCAGCATCCCGATAAATTCCTGCCCATTGCCGGCAGGCTGCGCCAACGCAGAGAGCGATATCGGCGCGGGCCACAGATGACGCCAGATGTAGAGCGTGTCGCCGAGCGAGCCGGCCCGAAACGGTACCCAGGCCAGACAGACAAACAGCAGCGTTGCGGCCTGCACGGACCATCGGGCCACACGCGATGTCGGGGCGCCCACGAACTTCTCCATGGCTTCCTGCGCGACGAGCGCGGCGCCGTGAAGCGCGCCCCACAGCACGAATTTGAGATGCGCGCCATGCCACAGACCGCTGAGCAGAAAAACGATCATCACGTTCGCGCGTTGACGGATGGTCGAGACATGACTGCCGCCGAGCGGAAAGTAGACGTAGTCGCGGAACCAGGTCGAGAGTGAGATGTGCCAGCGATGCCAGAAGTCGCGAATCGATTTCGCGAGGTACGGCTGACGGAAGTTCATCATGAGATCGAAGCCGAGGACCCGGGCGGCGCCGATCGCCATGTCCGAGTACGCACTGAAGTCGGCGTAGATCTGCGCCGCAAAAAATACCGTCGCCAGCGCCAGCACGGCGGGCGGCTGGCCGGCCGGCGCGTCGTAGACGGAGTTGACGTACATTGCCAGCCGGTCGGCGATCACCAGTTTCTTGAAAAATCCGAGCAGCATCAGCCGGGCGCCGGATACGAAAAGCGTCTCGTTGAACTCGTGCTTCACGGCGAATTGCGGCAGCACACGGCTCGCCCGCTCGATCGGACCGGCGATCAGTTGCGGAAAGAAACTGATGAACGTCGAGAGGTCCGTGAAGCGGCGAACGGCGGCCAGCTTCCCCTGGTAGACCTCGATCACATACGACATCTCCTGAAACGTATAGAACGAGATGCCGATGGGCAGGGCGAGTCCGACGCTTGCCGAGAGTGACGCGTCCGGACCGCTGCCGAGGTGCAACAGCGACATGACGAAGCCGGAGTACTTGAAAAATCCGAGCACGCCCAGGTTGAGACACAGGCTGGCGATCAGCCACGCGCGACGATGCGCCTGCGTAGCGGATGCCTCGATCTTCTTGGCGAACAGGTAATCGCCGAGCGTCGTAAGGACCAACAGCGCCAGGTACGGCGGATACCAATACGCGTAGAAGAAATAACTGGCCCCGAGCAGGGCGAGGTTCGCCGCGCGTCTCGGCAGCGCGTAGTACAGCGGCACGATGACGGCAAAGAGCGCGATGAACTCGAACGAGACGAATGACATCAGGCGGCCGGCCGGATCTCGAATGCGACGGCCAGGGGCAGCGAACCTCGCCACACCCAGCGCAGGACCTGAGAACTCTCGCGCACACCAAAACTGG
>JBKJHW010000036.1:0-54629 GCA_046598935.1 Vicinamibacterales bacterium
GACCTCGCGCTCTACGAACTCACCGACGTCAACAACACAGGCCCACGCATCTTCATGCCCGCGACGTTCGGCTTACACTTCCGCTTCTAGACCGTTAGCAGGCTGCTGGACACGCGCCTGCATTGATGGTCCGCCGGGCCAAGCTAGCGCTTCAGCTTGGCCAGGGCGGCGAGGACGTCATTGAGCGGCACGCGATCGCCGTGCACTTTGCTGGTGCGCGCCATGGTGATCATGCCGCCCTTGTCGATGACGAACGTTGACGGATAGGCCGTCTCGTTCTTTGCGTCCCATCGCAAACCGTACGCGTTGGTGAACACGTAGCCGGGATCCGGCATGACGCGGTAGGCCGCCGGTAGCGGGCTCGCCTTCACGAATTCCATGGCTCGCTCTTTCAGACCCTCGGCCGCTCCCGGATAGACAAAGAGGACCTGGGCGCCGGCCGCCGTGATCTCCGAGGATCGGGTCAGGTACTCACCAAACTGGCGCGTACAAAGCGGGCATTGGTACCCCGGGAAGCCGCGCAAGACCACGAGCACCACCGGTCCGCGGGCCACTTCGGCGGAGAGCTTGACCATCTGTCCGTCGAGCGCCGCGAGGGAGAAATCCGGAGCCTTCTGTCCTTCGGTGGGTGTCGACCCCATCATCTTCGGTTGCATCGATTGCATCGATTGCATCGATTGCGCCGCCGCTTCGACGGCGACGGCCATGCACGGTTGCGCAGACGCCATTGCGCCTCCGAGGACCAGCGCGCCAGCTACTTGCCAGGTTTTGAGTGTCATCACGGGCAATATGTCAGCCTGTGAGGCGTTTATTCCAGCTACCGGCTGCGGCCGGGAATAAACGGGGGGCGGGCCGGTATCATCCAACGGGGCGACAGCCCGCGCCGTGACAAATTCCGAACGCTCATCGACACCGACTCGCCCATTGGCCAATCACGCTGCGCCCGCTGGGCCAACGTCGTGGTCTCTCTTCGAGGCTGAAGCGCTCCCGCATCTCGATCGCCTCTTCCGATTCGCGATGTGGCTCGAGCGCGACCGCCGCGAAGCCGAGGATCTCATTCAGGAAACGATGCTGCAGGCGATGCGGTCGTTCGGCCGGTTCGCCCCAGGCACGAACTGCCGCGCCTGGCTCTTCACGATTCTTCAGCACGTGCGCAGCAACCGGCGTCGGGCGCGATTCCGGCGGGATTCGCTGGAGACATTCGACGAGCACATCGGAGAGACCACGGCGTTTGTCCCGCCGGTCGCGACAACGCTCACCGATGAAGACCTGCTCAAAGCGCTTCGTGAAATACCGGAGCCCTTCCAACACATCATCCTTTTGTCAGACGTCGAGGAACTCACTTACAAGGAAGTCGCCGACGCATTGCAGATCCCGATGGGCACGGTGATGTCGCGCCTCCATCGCGGTCGCGCGATGCTCAGGCGGCAATTGGCGCCGAGCCAGATCGCGCCGGAGAAGGCAGGCAATCAATGACGGCCGGCATCGGTGGAAACGAGGTTGGAATGGACTGCCGCAAGGTACGGCAACTGGCGGATGCGTATGAGAGCGAGCAGCTGCTCGTGGAAACGGCGCGGGCGATCGTCGCGCATCTCGATCGGTGCCCGCCCTGCCGCGAAGAGGTGGACGGCATTCACCGGATGCGCAATTTGCTTCAGCGGGGCTTTAACAATGATGCCAGCCTCGGCGTGTCACCCGAGTTCGCAGCGGCGCTCCGTGCGCGTCTGAAGATCGAGAACGTCGGCTCAGTCGGCGTGTCCGGAACGCGCCTGCGCTGGATGGCGCTCGCGGCAGCCGTGTTGTTGTTTGTGAGCGGCGGGTTCGGCATCCGCGGCCTGGGCATTGCGGGGTTTTCGGCGATCGTGCACGCCGCGGTCGGTGACCATCGATTCTGCTTCGTGGCATTCGCGCTCGCCGAACGTCCGCTGCCGTTGAAGGACTCTTCAGAACGCTACGCCGACCCGGTCGACGCGCGGCTCGATGCGCTGCAACCCGCGGCTGCCGCCAGCGGCGACATTCGCATCGTCGAGCGGCATTCCTGCGTCTATGGCGGCCGGCGGTTCGCGCACGTGGTGCTCAAATACAAGAACGATTTCGTATCGATGGTCGTGACGCCCGACACACGCATGCTGCGCGTGGTGCCCGGCGGTTCAGCGCCGGCCGATGGATCGATCGCCATGCTCGATCCACAAGACGACCTCAACGTAGCGGCGCTCCGCGGTCCAGCACACGTCGTGTTCTTTATCTCGCCGCTCGGCACGGCCGATTTGCGCGACGTCGCGCAGGCCATGGCGCCAGCCGTCTCGGCCGCCTTGAAGGGAACGCAGCCATGAGCGCGACGAAGTCTGGATGGACGATGGTGGCGGTGGTGGCCATGGTGACGACGTGCGCAGCCATGACGGCCCGAGGGGTTTCAGAGAATGCGCGCGAGCGACCGCTCGCCAGGCGCGATCCATTGACGCTCGAACGCGGCTGGAACGCGTCGCAGATTCGCGTCGTGGTGCTGGTGCAGGAACAACAAAGCCGGCGCATTGTCGCCGCCGGCAGCGCGCCGCTTCAACGCGAGCAGTAACTGCGCCGGGCGACCGCTGGCCGCCCGGTGCCGTCAAACCCAACGCTACTTGCAGGATGTCGCGACCATCGTCAGCGACTTGAGCGTGAAGGTCTCGGTGTCCTTGGTCATTTTGTCTTTCGCCATCGTGTCTTTCGGCATGGAGCCCTTCGCCATCGTCACAGCGACCGTTCCCGTGCCGTTGATCTTGTGGCCCACGTGCTTGCTGAGGTCCACGGCCGAGCTGGCGAGATTGAGGACGGTCGGAAGCATCGCGTCTTTCGACATCGTCTCGCGCCGCATCGGCTCTTTGGCCATCTGCTCTTTCTCCATCGGGTCATTCGCCGCGCGAGGCGCCATTGTGTCGGCCGCGGCGGCGATATGTGTGAGCCGCTGGTATTCCCAACGTCCTGGCGGGAATAGACGCGCTCACACGAGACATCTGGTACAGCCATGACTCGACACCACCGGCTGGCAGATCGCCGTGGGTGACCTCGTTCACAAGCCGCGAGTCTTTGGCCTCGAGACGCTGCCCGACCCAGACCACATGCCCGGCCAACGCACCGGCGTGCTCGAGTGGCCTTACGTTGAAGGACTGCGCCTCGACGAAGCGATGCACCCGCTTACGCTTCTCGCAACGGGACTCTGCGGCGAAGAGCTCCCGCCGCAAGACGGCGCGCCGGTTCGGCTAGCGCGCGATGGCGGCCACGGGTCGAGACCGCCACCGCGGCGGACGCCTGACGCGGCTAGCGCAGCTGTCGTTCGAACGATCTGACGAAGTCGTTGCGCGGGCCCTCGTCGAGCGAGTGGCACGCGATGCAGGCTCCACCGCGATTGTTCAGCGAGTACTCGGTGCGGCCATCCGGACGGTACTCGGCCCACAGCCAGCCATTGCGCGCCGCCGAACTGCTGCTGTCTTTGTACATGATCGCGTAGAGGTTGGCGACGCCGCTCGTCGAGAGCACTTCCTTGAACACAATCGAGCCGTTCGGAAATGTGGCACCCGATGGGAGCCGGCCGTCGCGAAGCGCGGCGAACGCCTTGGCATTCATCCTGACTCGAATGCGGGGCTGGTGCGCGCTCGACCCGCTCAGGATTCCGCTGGCATCGCCTGCGAGAGCCGGAAACGGCATGTAGGAACCGAACGGCTCGGTTTGTGTGGTCAGCGCAAACAGCGCATTGTCGGTGTTGATGCCGCCCGCACTCGACGGCGCCGTCGACGTGCCGGCTTTGCAACAGATCGACAGCGCCAGGCTTGCGAGCGCGCCGAAGCGCCACGCCCACGACCGCGCACCCCAGTGAGATCTCGAAGGTATCAGCACATACGACTCATACCCGAGTCGCCGGTGTTTATTCCCGGCGCGATGTTACTCCACGTATTTTCGCGCCGCGATCTGGGCTCTCTGCCGCCGCAATTCGAGCTGGCGGTAGAGATCCTTCACGAGCGGCTGTAGCCGCGGCCGCGGCGCCGGCCGACGCTCCCGCCGCGTGACGACCGTCGTCGTGCCAAGCACGAGCGGCGTCTCCGCGTCGTCCCCCATCGGCGTGCCCGCCTCCACCAAGACCAACTGCCGCGCTGCTGTGCCGTCAAACATGCTGTCCATGAATCACAGCTTCTGACAGGGGTGTGACAGGTCCGGTCAGCTACAATCCCGAGCCATGGAAAAGGTCCACGAGGTCAGGCGAGTCGAAGGCTTCAGCGACGCGGTCTTCGGCTTCGCGCTGACGCTGCTCGTCGTGATGCTGGACGTTCCGAAAAACACCGCGGAACTGGTGACCCTGCTGCGCGGGTCGGTGCCCTTTGCCGTGACCTTCGCGATGATCTGCTGGATATGGTACGAGCATCAGCAGTTCTTCCGCAGCTACGGCATGCAGGATCCCTGGACGATCTCGGTCAACTGCTTCCTCCTGTTCGTCGTGCTCTTCTACGTGTATCCGCTCAAGTACCTGGCGGTGACGTTGATCGGCCCGCTCTCCGGATACACGACGCTCGGTGCGATTCCCGAAAACGCTGGCCCGCTCCTCATGCTCGTCTACAGCACCGGCGTGTTCTTGATCTTCGGGTCGTTCGTCGTGCTCCACCGGCACGCGTGGCATCTTCGCGACAAGCTCGGGCTGACGGCGGACGAACAGGTCAAGCTGAAGTTCGCGGCACGCGGCCATGCGCTCAGCACGGCGCTCGGCGCGGTGTCGATCGCGATCGTCTCAATCGGCCTCTGGCTCAATGGGCGCCACGCGCCGTTCTACGGCGGGATCCTTTATTCCCTCATGGGTCCGCTGCACGGCATGAACGGGTATCAAGCGGGCAAGGCACGTGCGGAGCTTCAGAAACAGCAGACAACCAACGATGCGAAACGCTGAAGTCATCCGCCAGTGGAAAATTCTGCGCGCGGTCGAATCGGCGCGCGCGGGTGTCACAATTCACCAGCTCGCGCAGGAAGCGAATGTCACCACGCGCACCATCCGCCGCGACCTCCAGGCGCTGCAGGAAGCGGGCTTTGCGATCTTTGATGAAGGCGAAGAGAACGAGACGAAAAAGTGGAAGCTCGACACGCAGCCGTTCCGCTCCGTGCAGGAAGGGCTGTCTGTCTCCGACGTCGCCGCGCTGTATCTGAGCCGCTCCATCGTGGAGGCGCTCTCCGGCTGGCCGCTTGTCGATGAGCTGGGCAAGGCGCTCGCGAAGATCGAACGGTCGCTCAATCCAAGGATCCTCGAATTCCTGTCGACGCTGCCGCAGGTCGTTACCGCAAAGGCCGCGCCAAAGGCCGGTCTGGCGTCAGCGTCCGCGATGGCACCAATCGCGCGCAAGCTGTTCGACGCCGTGCGCGACCGGCGACTCGTGACGATGGGATATTTTTCGCTGCGGAGCAATCGCGCGAAGAACTATTCCGTGGAGCCGTACCGCATCGCCCTCGCGCTCGGCGGCGTCTATCTGATCGCCTACGTGCCGGACTACGGCGAATTCCGCACGTTCTCGCTCGACCGCATCCAGAAGCTGTCGATCTCCGACGACACGTTCCGGAAAACGCGCGAACTCCCGGCCGATCTCTTCGGCTCGTCGATGGGTGTCTTCTCAGGCGAGCCGGAAACCATCGTCATCGAGTTTGCGCCGACGCTCGCACCCTATGCCAAGGCGCGCGTGTGGCACCCGTCGCAGAAAATTGAAGCGCTTAACGACGGGCGGCTGCAGATGACGCTGTCGGTCTCCAACGACTGGGCGCTGAAGAGCTGGATTCTCGGATTCGGCGCCGGCGTGAAAGTTGTGTCACCAAAGAAACTAGCGGAACAGATTCGGAGCGAGCACGAAAAAGCCCTGAAAGGTTTTTAGGCACTACCCCACGCAGCGCCGGAGCCTCCAAGGTTATTCCGCTCTTCCGAGCCTCGCGAGCAACGCCCGAATCGCCGCGTCCAGCTGCGTGTCCATATCCGTCATCGTCTCGCCAATCGGCCGCGTCGCCGCGACGTCCACCGGCCGGGACTTGCGTTCCATGTCTGTGCCGTCAACGGCCGTGATGCGCATCCGCGGGAGACGAAGCGTGGAACCGTCGACGAGGCGCATGTTCCAGGTGTAGATGATCCATCCGGATGTCGGCTCGCCAACGATGGGCCCGAGCTTGAGCGTCCGGTACCCTTCGGTGAAATCTTCAGCGTCGGACAACGAATGCTGATTGATCACGAGCGCGGTCGGCTTCTCGAGCGCGCGCTGTCCGAGGACCACTCGTGCAGGCGCGGTCGGCAATCCGCGCAGCGACATTCTCAGATACGGCTGGCGCGCGAATGTGTCGAGCGCGTAGGCGTTGACGAAACCGCCGTTGTTGTTGCGAATATCGACGATCACGCCGTCGCGCGAGTGATTCTCGGCATCGAGATCGATGAACAGCTGATCGAGCGAGCCCTGCGTCATGTCGAACATATGGACATAACCCAGGCGGCCGCCGCTCTTCTTCAGCACGTACGCGCGATTGGATTCGACCCACTGGCGATACAGCAGACCCTTTTCAGTGCCCTGGTTGACGGGCTTGATGACAACGTCGCGGGCGGCGCCGCCGCCGCCGGGCGCCACTGTCAGCGTCACACGCCTGTCGATCGTGTTGGCGAGCAGCTCGTCGAGGTTGACGCGAGCGCCAGCGGGTCTGCCGTCGACCGCGGTGAGGACATCGCCGACGTTGATCGCGCGGGTGATCGCCGCCGGGCCGAGCGCCGTGATCGCCGTGACTTTCAAACGGCCGTTCGATTCATATTCCGCGCGATCGAACGAGACGCCGAGCCGGCCAACACCGTTCGTCGTCACGACGCCGCCGGTGAATCCGAGGTGCGACGCATTCAGATCGCCGATCATCAGGCGGACGATGCGCCGCATTTCGTCGGCGGTCGCCGCGCCGGCCACGCGCGGCAGATATGCGTGCCGGGCTTCGTCCCAGTCGACGCCGTGAAACTTCGGGTCGAAGAAATTGTCGCGGAGCAGCGACCACGCCTGGTTGAACACTTCGAATTTCTCGGTCTCGAAGTCGAGCATGAACTCGGCGGTGACGCTGATCCCGCGCACCTCGCGCCGGTCGAGCGAGACGGCGCTGATCCGTCCGTTGTCGATGAACAACACGTCTTTGCTGTCCGGCGAGAACTGCACATCGGACTTGCCGTTCCCGCTGTTCAATGTTGCGGTCAACTGGCGCGCAACGCCGGCGGTCGTCGCCAGTTCGTCGAGCGGCCACGTATAGAGATTCTGCTGTCCGGCCGCCGCGGCAATCAGCACCGCGACTTTGCCGTCGGGACTGACGGAAACCGATTGCACGTCGATTCCAGTCGGCAAGAGGGAAAGTCGGCGCCGTACGTCGGCGAACACAGGTGCTACTGGTGTAGCGGGTGCGGCCGGTGCCGCTGGTGCCGGGTTCGCCGGTGCGGTTGGTGCGGTTGGTGCTGCAGGAGAGGCTGGTGGTATGCCGGGTCTCGTCGGCTGATTGAAGAGATCTCTGAACGCGTCCTCTCGAAATGTCGGCGTGCGCCAGATCAGATCGACGCGCGCGAGCTGGCCGGCTTCCGTGCGCTGGCTGGTATCGAAGAGCAGATACGAACCGTCGTGGCCCCACGCGATCGTGTTCGCGTACACGTTGGCGAGGAAACTCACGGGCTGCAGCACCTTCGGCGTGGCGTCCGCCGCAAACGGCACCAGATGCACGTTGCTGAATTGCTTCTCGCCAATCGCAAACACCGCGATCCATCGGCCGTCGGGCGAGAACAACGGGCGCGGCGTATCGATCGCGTCGCCGAAGGCACCGGTCGCAATCGAGCGCTCCTGCTTCGACTCCAGGTCGATCGCGCGCAGATCGCGCAGGTCGCGGAAGTACAGCAACGTTTTGCCGTCCGGCGAGACCGTCGGGGACACGTCACGGCCTGCGCCGGACGTCAGCGCCTCTTCCGTATTCGCGGTGAAATCGAACTGGTAAACGTGCTGGCCGGAGTCGCGCGCCGACACATAGATCAGCGTGCGGCTGTCGGCCGACCACACCGGCTGAGACTCGATCGACGGCGTGTTCGTCACGCGCATCGCGTCACCCGCCTCGGTGGCTGACGCGGCAAACAGCTCACCGCGCGCGATGAACGCGACCTTCTTGCCGTCGGGTGAAAGCGCGAGATCGGAAAACTCGCTGGTCTGCCGGCGGCGTTCCGGCACCGGCAGCGTCGGCGTGCCGCGCCGCGTAATCTTCAGCTCGCGCGCCTGACCGGTTGCCGTGTCCGCCGTCCAGATGCCGAAGTGGCGTTCGAACGCGATGGTCTTGCCGTCACCGGTGATCGACGGCCACAAAACGCGGCCGGAAGAAAACGTTGTGAGCGCGCGGTCTGTGCCCGCGCCGGCCGGACGCGCCCAGAGATTCTCGGCGCCGCTGCGATCTGTCACATAGAAGATCGACTTTCCGTCGCCGTTCCACATCGGCCACATCGCGCGCCCGTCGCGTTTGGTCAGATCTGCGTAAACAGGAGCGCCATTCGTATTCACCATCCATAGCTCGGCCTGATCGAGATGGCTTCCCGCTTTGCGCCACCACTGCGCCGAGCCGTTGCCTCGGGCCGAAAACGCGATCTTCGTGCCGTCGGGGGAGGGCGCAGCCCCGAATTCGTTCGTGTAACGGTCTGCGGTTACGGCGAGCGGCGTGCCGCCATCCGCCGGCACGCGGTAAATGTCGTTCATTCCGGCGATGTCGCGGCTCGTCGACGAAAAGTAGATCCAGCGCCCATCGCGCGACCAGCTGTCCAGCTGTTCCAGCCCGTCGTCAGCCGTCACTCGGCGGATGGCGCCGGTGTCAATCGTGACGAGGTAGATGTCGCCGCCGCCCGTTCGCGACGACACGAATGCGAGCCGGCGGCCGTCGGGCGAAAAGAGCGGGCGGGATTCCGTCGCGTCGTGCGCGACCAGCAGCCGCGCGTCGCCGCCGGCCGCAGCCACGGTCCAGATATCGCCGCCCGAAACAAACGCGATTTCCCGGCCGTCACTGGAGATACCCGGTTCACCAAATGACAGTTGCGGCGGTGGCGCGGCCGCTTGTCCAGAAACTGCGACCCACGATCCCGAGGCCGCGACAATCGCCATCACCACACTCAAACGAAGGGCTGATCCGCGCATGCGAAAACTCTATATGAATGTTCGGGCCCGGACAGTCCGGCGCGGCCAACGCGCGCGGACCGACGGCGCTCTTCGTCGTGCGGCAGCAGGGCCGCGAAGACTTTGCCAACGACGAAGGTCCTTTTTCCTCGCCCCTCGACCTCTGCCCTTTGCCCTATGCCCTCTGCCCTTTCAGCGCTACCCTAAGCCCATGCGGTCCATTGCGGTAGCGACCCTCGCAATAGCGGCAGCCGCTTTGAGCCCAGCCCATGCGCAGCAGGGCGCCACGTTCAGATCCAACGTCAACATGCTCGCCATCGACGCGCTCGTCGTCGACCGCGACGGCACGCCGATCCTCGGGCTCCTGCCTGACGACTTCAGCGTGTCGGTGAATGGCCAGGCGCGCCGCGTCGTCTCGGCGACGCTCGTCAAGTACAGCGTAAACACAACGCCAAGCGTCACGGGTTCGATTACGCCGCCTATCTCGCTCGAAGCGCTGAAGACGCCCGGCCGTGTACCGGACGACGGGCGCGTGGTCGTGATCGCCGTTGACGAGGCGAGCTTCCTGACGAGCGACATGAAGCCGGCGATTCAGGGCGCGCAGGCCTTCGTGAGCAATCTTCGGCCGAGCGACGTCGTCGGTCTCTACCTCTTTCCATTTGCGCGGCCGGCGCTTGATTTGACTCACGATCACGGCAGCGTGAAGTCCGCGCTCGAGCGATCCATCGGCCGGCGCGAGCTCGACACCGGGTTCTTCGATCTTTCCACCGAAGAGATGATCGAGATCAACTCGGGAAATCAGCAGGTCATCGACGATGTGTTCCGGCGTGAGTGTCCGCCGATGCCGGGTCAACCGCCCGATCAAAGCTGTTCATTCGCCATCCGGTCGGAAGCCTCGTCATTCGCGTCGTATTACGAGTCCGAGGTCTCGCAGCGGGTCTACGCGCTCGGCTCGCTTGTATCGAGCCTGGGCGTCGTGCCTGGACACAAGACGCTCGTGCTGTTGAGCGGCGGTATGCTCTCGACATCGCGCGTGGGTTCACGCCCGAACGTGCGTCCGTTCATGGAGCGCATCGGCGAGCAGGCCGCGCGCGCCAACGTCATGCTCTACGTTGTGCACATGGACAACTCGTTTGCGTCGATGTTTTCGGCGGCGCGCCGGGGAACCCGGCAGCCGGGCCCGCAATCTGTGCAGCGCTTCAGCGACAGCGGCTTCTATGCGACCGGGCTCGAGATGCTCGCCAGCCAGGCCGGCGGCGCGTACCTGCCGGTGAAAAGCGGCGATGGATCACTCGCACTGGGCCGCGTGCTGCGCGAGACGATGTCGCACTACCTTCTCGGTGTCGAACCCACGTCAAAGGACTGGGACGGCCGCAAACTGATGGTAAAAGTGAAGACCACCGCGAAAGGCGCAACAGTCCGCGCGGTGCGAGAAATCATCGCCAAATAACCAGATAACAAATAACCAGATAACCAGATAACCAGATATCTTTTATCGGGGCTGTGGCGGAATTGGCAGACGCACCAGACTTAGGATCTGGCGTTCGAAAGGACGTACCGGTTCGACTCCGGTCAGCCCCACTAACGGCAGGGCACAGGGCACAGGGCAGAGGCAAGGGGCGACGATTGTCTAAGACCAACGAACGCGCGTCGATCGATGCGCTGTTGACGCCACGAAGCGTCGCCGTGATTGGCGCGTCGCGAAATCAATCCAGCCTGGGCCGCCGCGTCTTCGACGCGATTCTCGCGTGCGGGTTTTCGGGCGAGGTCTACCCGGTGAACCCGGCCGCCGCCGAGATCGACGGCCGGGCGTGCCTGCGCTCGGCGCGTGACCTGCCGGCCGGCGTCGACCTGGCGGTGATCGCCGTGCCACGCGATCTCGTGCTGCAGGCGGTGGATGATGCGATCGCGGCGGGCGTACGGTCGCTGCTCGTCATCACGGCGGGATTCGCTGAAACGGGCGTCGCCGGCAGAGAGTTGCAGCACCGGCTCGTCGCGCGCGTGCGCGAGGCCGGCGTGCGCATGGTCGGGCCGAACTGTCTCGGCCTGATCAACACGCGCATTGCCCTCAACGCGTCATTTTCGCCGGTGTTTCCGCCGGCTGGTCGAGTGGCGCTGTCGTCGCAGAGCGGCGCGCTCGGCCTGACGATTCTCGAGCTGGCGCGCGAGCGCGGCGTCGGGCTGTCGACCTTTGTCAGTGTCGGCAACAAGGCTGACGTGTCCAGCAACGACCTGCTGGAGTACTGGGCGCGGGACCCGGATACGGCGGTGATTACACTCTATCTCGAGTCGTTCGGTAACCCGCGCAAGTTCGCGGAGATTGCCCGGCGACTCGGCCGCGAGAAGCCGATCGTCGCGGTGAAATCGGGCCGCACACGGGCCGGCGGCCGCGCGGCCAGCAGCCACACGGCTGCGCTCGCGGCGAGCGACACGGTGGTCGATGCGTTGTTCGAGGCGTCCGGAGTGATCCGGGCCGACACGATCGACGAAATGTTCGACATCGCGTCGTGCCTGGATCTGCAGCCGCTGCCCCTCGGGCGCCGCGTGGCGATCGTGACCAACGCGGGCGGGCCCGGGATTCTGGCGGTCGATGCCTGCGAGCGCGCCGGGCTCGTCGTGACGGAGTTTTCCGCCGGCACGCGCGCACGGATGGCGAGCTTTCTGTCGCCGTCCGCCAGCGTGGCCAACCCGGTTGACATGGTGGCATCAGCCGGCGAAGACGAGTATCGCCAGGCCGTTGAGACGGCGCTCCGGTCGGATGACGCCGATGCGCTGATCGTGATTTACACGCCTGTTGATCCGGCCCATTCCGCGGACGTGATCCGCGGCATCCGTGCCGGCATCACCGCGGCGCGCGGCGCCGGGTGCCGGAAGCCGGTCCAGGCGTGCGTGCTGACCGACGGGCTCAGGCCCGCGCCGCTCTCGCTCGAAGACGAGCGCGTGCCGGCGTATGTGTTTCCCGAAAATGCGGCGCGCGCACTCGCGAAAGTGGCGGCCTATGCCGAGTGGCGGCGCGAGCCGGCGGACGTCCTGCCCGTCTCGAGTGGCACGCCCGCCGGTGAGACGCGCGCGTTCTGCCAGGAGATTGCGGCCGTGCGCGGCGAGACGTGGCTCACAAACGATGAGCTTCGGCGCGTGCTGGACGGCTACGGCGTTCCCGTGACGTGGCCAACGTTCGCGGCGGATGCGGCGGCCGCCGCCGGCGCAGCGGCCGCGATCGGCTTCCCTGTCGTCGCCAAGATCGCATCGCGCGGCGTGACGCATAAGACCGAAGTCAACGGCGTGCGCGTCGACCTGCGGAGCGCCGGCGACGTGCACGCGGCGTTTGCCGACATGGCGGCCGCCGCCGCGGCGCACCAGCTGGCGTTCGATGGCGTGTGGCTTCAGCCAATGGTGACCGGCGGCGTCGAGATGATGGTGGGCCTCGCGCACGATCCGCTGTTCGGCCCTGTCATCGGCTTTGGCCGCGGCGGCACTGATGTGGAGGTCGAGCGCGACGTGCATTTCCGCCTCGTGCCGATCACCGGCCGTGACGCCGACGCGCTCCTGTTCCAGACGCGCGCACGTCCGCATCTGCTGGGCTCACGCGGGCGTCCGGCGGCCGACCTGCCCGCGCTCCGGGATTTGCTGCTGCGCGTCTCGCAGATGGCCGACGACGTGCCGGAGATTCTGGAGATGGACCTGAACCCCGTGATTGCGCTTCCCGCCGGCCGAGGCTACGCCATTGTCGATGCGCGGATCCGGGTGGGAAGGGCCGGCGCGCACGACGCTGCGGCTTCTCGATAGAATGGATGCAATGAAAGTAGAGCTCGTCGATAAGAGTGCCACCGCGAAACAGTTGAGCTTCGAGGTGCCGGCCGCTGCGGTTGAGAATGAAATCGCGCAGGCCGCCAACGCCTATTCAAGATCTGCGAAAGTCCCCGGATTCCGCCAGGGCAAAGTGCCGGTCAAGGTCGTGCGCCAGCGGTTCATGGAGCAGATCCTCGATGAAGTCGCGCATCGGATGATCCCGCAGCTCGTCAAAGATCAGTTGATCGAGCGGCAGTTGTCGCCCGTCGCGGCGCCGGACGTCCATGACCTCCATATAAAGGAGGGCGAACCGATGACCTTCCACGCGCACTTTGAAGTCCTGCCGGCGATCGATCCGGGTGATTACACCGGCGTGCCGCTGAAGAAGCCGGCGGCGGTGCTCGACGTCGGGGCCGTGGATCAGACGCTGGAGCAGCTGCGGCAGCGCGCGGCGAAGTGGCAGCCGGTCGAAGACCGCGCCGCCGCAACCGGCGATGCGCTTCTGATGGATCTCACGCGCACGGTCAAGGGCGCGCTCATCGTGATGCCGGGCCAGCAGTCCGGCGACGACAAGCCGGAGCTGATGGAGAACGTGAGCGTCGAGCTCGGCGCGGCGGCGAACCCTCCTGGATTCGACGACAACCTGATGGGCCTGAATCCCGGCGACCAGAAGACGTTCACGACCGACTACCCCGCCGACTACGCGATGCCGGAACTGGCGGGTAAGACCGTGCGCTACGACGCGGTGATCAAGGCGATTCGCCGCAAGGAAGTGCTGCCGCTCGACGACGCGTTCGCAAAGGAAGTGAGCGAGTTTGAGACGATCGACGCCCTGAAGGAGCAGGTCAAGAAGGACCTGCAGCATCAGGCGGAGCACGACGCGGACCACGCGGTGCGGAGCGACCTGCTGAGAACGCTGTCGTCGCGTCTCACCGGCGAAGTCCCGGCGGTATTGGTCGAGCGCGAAACCGAGCGCCGGCTCGAGGATTTGATCCGGCGGTTGATGGATCAGGGCATCGACCCGATGAAGGCCGACATCAACTGGCAGGAGTTCCGCGAGCGTCAGAAGGCAGGCGCGGAAGAGAGCGTGAAGAGCACGCTCGTGCTCGACGAAATCGCGAAACGGGAAAAGATATCCGCAACTGAAGACGATATTGACGCGGAAATTGCGAAGTTCGCGGAACGCTCGGGCCACACGCCGGCGGCCGTGCGCGCGCGCCTCGAAAAAGAAGACGGGCTCGACCGGATCGCCGCGGGCATCCAACGCGAGAAAACCGTGAACTTCCTGCTCGACAAAGCGGAGATCGTGATCGCATGACGTCACACAACCAGCTGGTCCCGATGGTCGTCGAGCAGACGAACCGCGGCGAACGCGCCTACGACATTTTCTCGCGGCTCCTCAAGGACCGCATCGTCTTTGTCGGCACGGCGATCGATGATCAGATCGCGAACCTCGCGATCGCGCAGATGCTGTTTCTCGAAGCAGAAGATCCGGACAGCGACATCCTGCTCTACATCAACAGCCCGGGCGGCGTGATCACGGCGGGGTTCGCGATCTACGACACGATGCAGTTCATCAAACCGGACGTGTCGACCTACTGCCTGGGGCAATGCGCGTCGTTCGCAGCGGTGCTGCTCGCCGCCGGCGCGAAGGGCAAGCGCCACTCTCTGCCCAACTCGCGCATCCTTATTCATCAGCCGTGGGCCTCCGGCCTCGGCGGCCAGGCGTCGGACATCGACATCCACGCGCGTGAAATCCTGCGGCAGCGCGAGCGGTTGAATGAAATTATGGCGTTCCATACGGGACAGCCGATCGCGAAGATCCAGGAACACACGGACCGCGACTACATCCTCACCGCCGAGCAGGCGAAGGAATACGGGATTATCGACGACGTCATAACCAAACGGGCGTAATGTGAGTCCGGGGCTCGCTATCGGGCGCCCCGGGGCTGACCGATAACCATTAGGCTGATACCTATGACCAAGAAAGCCGGCGACAACGAAGCGCTCCGCTGTTCGTTTTGCAACAAGGACCAGAACGACGTGCGCAAGCTGATTGCGGGCCCGACGGTCTTTATCTGCGACGAGTGCGTCGATGTGTGCAACGACATCATCGCCGACGACAACAAGTTCGACCGGACCGGCACCAAGGGCGCGCTGCCCACGCCGATGGAAATCAAGAAGTTCCTCGACGAGTACGTGATCGGCCAGGACAGCACGAAAAAGAAACTCGCCGTCGCCGTGTACAACCACTACAAGCGCCTCGAAATCCAGAAGCAGTCGCGCGGCCGCCATGAAGTCGAGCTCGCGAAGTCCAACATCCTGCTGATCGGGCCGACCGGCACGGGCAAGACGCTGATGGCGCAGACGCTCGCGCGCATGCTCTCGGTCCCCTTCACGATCGTTGACGCCACGACGCTGACAGAAGCGGGATACGTCGGCGAAGACGTCGAAAACATCATTTTGAAATTGCTGCAGGCCGCCGGCGGCGACATCGAAAAGGCGCAGCAAGGCATCATCTACATCGACGAAGTCGACAAGATCTGCCGCAAGGACGAAAACCCCTCGATTACGCGCGACGTCTCGGGCGAAGGCGTGCAGCAGGCGCTCCTCAAGATTCTCGAAGGCACGGTGGCCAACGTGCCGCCGCAGGGCGGACGCAAACATCCGCACCAGGAGTTCTTCCAGGTCGACACGGCGAACATTCTCTTCATCTGCGGCGGCGCGTTCGTCGGCCTCGACAAGGCGATCGCCCGGCGCACTGGCAAGAAGACGCTCGGCTTCAAGGCCAGCGTGAAAACCAACGTGAAGGAATCGGCTGTGCTCCTCGAACAGGCCGAGCCGGAAGATCTGATCAAGTACGGCCTCATCCCGGAGTTCGTCGGACGCCTGCCGGTCGTCGGCACGTTGCAGGAACTTGACAAGGCCGCGCTCATCGAAATCCTCACCTCACCCCGCAACGCGATCACGAAGCAGTACCAGCGGCTGTTCGATTATGAAAACGTCAAGCTGCGCTTCACCGACGACGCCCTCGAGGCGATCGCCGAGGCGGCGCTCGCCCGGAAGATCGGCGCCCGCGGACTGCGGATGATCATCGAAGACATCATGCTTGACCTCATGTACACCCTCCCCGGCCAGAAAAAGATCAAGGAGTGCGTCATCACTCGCGAGGTGGTAGAGTCCAAAGAGAAGCCGATCACCGTGATCGAGAAGGCCGGCTAGACAGCTTTTCTCCGCGCTTTTCTCTCTCACGAACCGGTCGGGCGAGGACTTCCACGGCCACATGGACCAATACGAAACGTTACCGATCGTCCCGCTCCGCGACGTCGTCGTTTTTCCGCACATGATGTTTCCGTTCGTGATTGGGCGACCGTCGTCCACTCGCGCGCTCGAACACGCCCTGGCCACCGACAAGCGGATTTTCCTCGCGGCGCAGCACGACGCGTCGGTGGACGACCCGCAGCCGGCCGACATCTTCACCATGGGGTGCGTGGCCAACGTGGTGCAGTCGCTGAAGCTGCCGGACGGCAACGTGAAGCTGCTCGTGGAAGGCATCGATCGCGCGCGCGTGATCGAGTGGAAGGAAGACAAAGGGTTTTTCCGCGTCACGGTGAAGGTCGTGTCGCGCAAGGCCGAGGCGCCGGCCGAGACCGAAACGGTCATGGCGCGCGTCGTCCAGCTCTTCGAACAGTATGTGAAGCTTGCCAACCACCTGCAGCACGACGCGATGCTCGCGGCCGTGCGGGTGGACGATCCGTCGCGCCTCGCCGACACGATCGCGTCGCACCTCCAGGTGGGCGTCGATGAAAAACAGAATCTGCTCGAGATCATTCCGCCGGTCGAGCGCCTCTCGCGGATCATTGCGGTGCTCGAGAGCGAAGTCGACAAGCTGCAGGTAGACCGCCGCATCCAGTCTCGCGTGAAGAAGCAGATGGAGAAGGCGCAGAAGGAGTACTACCTCAACGAGAAGATGAAGGCGATCCAGCGCGAGCTGGGCCGCAAGGACGACAAGAACAACGAGACCGACGACCTGAAGCGGAAGATTGACCAAGCGAAGATGCCGAAGGAGGTGGCCAAGAAGGCGCACGAGGAATTGAAGCGCCTCGAATCCATGCCGCCGATGTCGGCCGAAGCGACCGTGTCGAGAAACTACCTCGATTGGCTGATCGCCGTGCCCTGGCACAAGAAATCGAAAGAAGGCCGCGACCTCAAGGAAGCCGAAACGATCCTCAACGAGGACCACTTCGGCCTCGACAAGATCAAGGACCGCATCCTCGAGTTCCTCGCCGTTCGCGCGCTCGTGAAAAAGCCGAAGGCGACGATCCTCACATTTGCGGGCCCTCCCGGTGTCGGCAAGACGTCGCTCGCCAAGTCGATTGCCCGCGCGATGAATCGCAAGTTCGTGCGCCTCTCGCTCGGCGGCGTGCGCGACGAAGCGGAAATCCGCGGCCATCGCCGGACCTATATCGGCGCGTTCCCCGGCCAGATCATCCAGATGATGAAGAAGGCCGGCACGCAGAATCCCGTGGTGCTGCTGGACGAAGTCGACAAGATGTCGATGGACTTCCGCGGCGATCCCTCGTCTGCCCTTCTCGAAGTGCTCGACCCGGAACAGAACAATTCGTTCCAGGATCACTATCTCGATGTCGAGTACGACCTGTCGAGCGTCATGTTTATCTGCACGGCCAACGTGCTCCACACGATCCCGCAGGCGCTGCGCGACCGCATGGAAGTGCTCCAGCTCGCGGGTTACACCGAGCAGGAAAAAGTGGAGATCGCGCGCCGCTTCCTCGCCCCGAAAGCGATCGAAGGCACGGGCCTGTCGAAGGACAACCTGACCTTCACCGACGAAGCGCTGCAGACCGTCATTCAGCGCTACACGCGCGAAGCCGGCGTGCGGAACCTCGAGCGCGAGATCTCGTCGATCTGCCGCAAAATCGCGCGCAAGGTCGTCGTCGAAGGCGCCGAGTTCAAGGAAGAAATCACAGCCGAAAAGGTGACGTCGTACCTCGGCGTGCCGCGATTCCGTCCGTCGATGGCCGAAGAGAAGAGTGAAGTCGGTTTGGTCACGGGCCTGGCGTGGACTGAAGTGGGCGGCGAGCTGCTCGTGGCCGAAACCACGCTCATGCCCGGCCGCGGCAAGCTGACACTCACCGGCAAGCTCGGCGACGTCATGCAGGAATCCGCGCAGGCCGCGATGAGCTGGGTGCGATCGAAATCGGAAGAGCTCGGCATCCCGCGCGACTTCAACCGGCGCCTGGACGTGCACGTGCACATCCCCGAAGGCGCGATCCCGAAGGACGGCCCGTCGGCAGGCATCACGCTCGCCACGGCCCTCGTGTCGGCGCTGACCAAGGTCGCGGCCCGCCGGGACGTGGCGATGACCGGTGAAATCACCCTGCGCGGGAAAGTGTTGCCGATCGGCGGCGTGAAGGAAAAACTGCTCGCGGCGCACCGGGCCGGGATCCGCACGATCCTGATGCCCAAGGACAACGAGAAGGATCTCGCCGACATCCCGAAGAACGTGCTCGACGTGATGAACATCCATCTCGTGGAACACATGGACGAAGTGCTCCGCGTGGCGCTCGACGGCCCGCTGCCGCCGGCCATCCCGCCGTCGCCGGAGTCCGATCTGGCGGCCGGCTCGGATTTGCGTCATTAAGATCTATCACCTTGGAGGGCCATGGGGAGCCATGGAGCAAACTCCAAGGCCCTCCATGGCCCTCCAAGGTGAGATTTGATCGAAGCGGAATTTGTACTCAGCGCTCCGGCAGCGGCGCAATTGCCGAAAGACCCGCTGCCGCACGTGGCGATGGTCGGGCGGTCGAACGTCGGGAAATCCACGCTGATCAACGCGCTCCTGCGGCAGAAAATGGCCCGTACGAGCGCGACACCGGGCAAGACGCGGCTGCTCAATGCCTATCGCATCCGCGCGGCGAACGGAATGCGGTTCCTGCTCGTCGACTTGCCTGGATACGGATTCGCGGGATACGGGCACGACCGGGATCACAACTTCGACACGATGATCTCGGAGTACTTTCAGTCGCGTGTTGATGCGGAACAGCCGACGCTGGCGATGCTGCTGGTCGATGCCAGGCATCCGGGGCTCGCGTCCGACGTCGATGCATGGAACTGGATCACCGATTCGGGCGTGACGCGGGCCACCATCGTCACGAAGATCGACAAGCTGTCCGGGTCGGTCAAGGCGCGGGAACTGGCGAAATTTCGGAAAACGTTTGATGAGCCGCTGCTGGCCGTGTCGGCCGACCGCGGTGAAGGCCTGGAACCTCTGTGGACACTGATCAGAAACCTGCTGACGTAGGCGCGGACCTCGAGGTCCGCGCGCCGCTGGAACTCTCTACCCTCAAAGATCTCGGCGTCGCCGAGTTGACCGAGATCGCCAAGAGTCTGGATCTTCCCAGCGCGACGAGCCTCCGCAAGCAGGATCTCATTGTTCAGATTCTGCGCGCGCGCGCCGAGAAGAGCGGCCTGCTCTTCTCCGAAGGCGTGCTCGAGGTGCTGCCCGACGGCTACGGCTTCCTGCGCTCGCCCGACTTCAACTACCTCGGCGGAAAAGACGACGTGTATGTGTCGCCGTCGCAGATACGCCGCTTCGATCTGCACACGGGTGACACCATCTCCGGTCAGACGCGCGCGCCGAAAGAGGGCGAGAAATACTTCGCGTTGACCAAAGTCGATTCGGTCAACTTCGAGCCGCCCGACCACACACGCAAACGCGTGTTCTACGAAAACCTGACGCCGCTGTATCCCGACCGGCGGATCACGCTCGAAACCGGGCCGGACAACGTCTCGGGGCGCGTGATGGATCTCATGACGCCGCTCGGCATGGGCCAGCGCGGCCTGATCGTCGCGGCGCCGCGAACCGGCAAGACGATGCTGCTGCACAGCCTGGCGCACAGCATCGCGAAAAATCATCCCGACGTGTTTCTGATCGTGCTGCTCATCGACGAGCGGCCGGAAGAAGTCACCGACATGCAGCGGTCGGTGAAGGGAGAAGTCATCTCGTCGACATTCGACGAGCCCGCGCAGCGCCATGTGCAGGTCGCCGAGATGGTGATCGAGAAAGCCAAGCGCCTGGTCGAGTACAAGAAAGACGTCGTTATTCTGCTTGATTCGGTCACGCGCCTCGCGCGCGCCTACAACACGATCGTGCCGACGTCGGGCAAAGTGCTCTCCGGCGGCGTGGATTCAAACGCGCTGCAGCGGCCGAAGCGCTTCTTCGGCGCCGCGCGCAACATCGAAGGCGGCGGCTCGCTGACGATCGTCGCAACCGCGCTCGTCGACACCGGCTCGCGCATGGACGACGTGATTTTCGAGGAGTTCAAGGGCACCGGCAACTGCGAGATCCATCTCGACCGCAAGCTCGCCGACCGCCGCGTCTTCCCCGCCATCGACATCGTCAAGAGCGGCACGCGCAAGGAAGAGCTGCTGATCCCGAAAGACGACCTCAACCGCGTCTACGTGCTTCGCAAAGTCCTGACATCGCTCTCGCCGGTCGAAGCGATGGAGCTCATGCTGGGCAAGATGGCCAAAACCAAGGACAACGCCGAGTTCCTCGCCGGCATGGGCAAGTAGCCCCAAAAAAACGACATCGGGTGTCGTTTTTTTAGCGCGTTCGCAAAGCCACGAGCGCGGCGTTGTTCCCTGCTCCCGTCGCCATCACCACAAACTGCGTTCCCGCCTTCGTCCGATACGTCATCGGCGTCGCGTTGGCGCGGCGCGGGAGTTCTTTTCGCAGCAACTCCTTCCCGGTTTTCGAGTCAAACGCGCTCAGCGCCATGTCGCCGCCGCCGACGAGGATCACGCCGCTCCGGGTCACGATCGCCCCCGGGGCGCCGGGAGCGCCGAGGCGTTCAGGGAGCTTCACGCCGGCGAGGGCCGGGTGATTGCGGATGTTCGCCAAATCGCCATGGGGAACGCGCCAGGCGATGCTGCCGGTGTTGAGATTGATCGCCACCAGCTCGCCGTACGGCGGCTTGAACATCGGGAGCCTCCCGCCCACCCCGCCGGGCGGCGCGAAGTCGGCGCCGGTGCTGAGGTCGCCGACAAAATCCGCGTCGACCTCGCTGGCGCGCGGATTGTTCGCCGACCGGTCAGGAGCGCGAATCTTGATCACGGCGGCCTGGTGGCTCGTTTTCACGAACAGCATTCCCGTGGCGGGATCGAATGCGCCACCACCCCAGTTGGCGCCGCCGATGATGCCGGGACGCATGATCGTGCCTTCCATCGAAGGCGGCGTGTAGATCGGGCCGATCCGATACTGCTTCATCTCCGCCTGTGCAGCGGCCTTCAGCTCCGGCGTGAAATCCATCGCGTCGTCGAGCGCGGCGCCTTGCGGAGTAATCACGGCAGGCTTCGTCGGAAATGGCTGCGTCGGCCACGACTTCTCTCCGCTGACGTCACTCTGCGGCACCGCGCGTTCCTCGATCGGCCATACGGGTTTCCCGGTGACCCGGTCGAAGACAAACACGAATCCCTGTTTGGTCAGGAGGACAACAGCATCGATGCGCCGGCCCGCGACCGTGATTGTCGTCAGGATCGGCGAAGACGGCGGGTCGTAATCCCAGAGCCCGTGATGAAGGATCTGAAAGTGCCACTTGCGAATGCCGGTCTTCGCGTCGAGGCACACGATTGACTCGCCGAACAGGTTCGCGCCCGGCCGGCGGCCGCCGTAGAAATCGTTGCTTGGCGTCGTCACCGGCAGATAGACGAGGCCGCGCACGGTATCGACGGAGAACGGGGCCCACACGTTTGTATGTCCGGTGATTTTCCAGGACTCGTTCTCCCACGTGTCCACACCAAACTCTCCGGCGGCCGGCACGGTGTTAAATCGCCATACCTGTTTGCCGGTGCGCGCATCGAACGCACGCACGTCGCCGGGCGGATCCTGTTGGTAAGCCAGGCGATCGCCGACACCGTTTCCGAGAATGACGAGGTCCTTGTAGATGACCGGCGGCGATGTGTTCGTATATCTCGCCGGATCGACGGCCCACCGGAGTCCCTGAGTGAGGTCGATGGTTCCGCCGTTGCCAAACGTCTCGACGAGCGTGCCCGTCGCTGCGTCGAGGCAAATCAACTTGGCGCGGCTGTTGATGAAGATGCGCAGCTTGCCCTGCCGGCCGGCGCCGACCTGGGTATTGTCGCGCCACGCAGCCACTCCGCGGTGGACGAGCCCCGTGCCGTTCGGCGGCTGGCCGAGCTCGTAGGCCTTCGGATCGTACGACCAGATCTCGGCGCCGGTGTCGGCGTTGAGCGCGACGACGCGGTTGTACGGCGTGCTGAAATACAGCACATCGTCGATCATGAGCGGCGTCGCCTGGAAGTTGCCCGGCCGCGTGCCGAACTGTGCGAGGTTCTCCTCGCCGGTCTTCCATTCCCATCCGACGTCGAGCGAGCCGACATTCTCCGGCGTAATTCCGGTCAACGGCGAGTAGTGCGTGGCGCCGGCGTCCCCGGCGTACACCGGCCACTCCTGAGGCGCGGGGGGCTGCGCCAGGGTCACGATCGCCAGCGTTGCGATAAGAGTCATGGCCTTCATAGGCGACCATGATAGATTGCGCGCCTTGTCGCTACACGGGCAGTTTTTCAGAACCGCGCGCCGCTGCTGGAATCAGCTGGCCATTGCGGACAGCACCGGCCAGAAGCTGACCTACGGCCGCTCGCTCACGGCCGTCCTGCTCTTCGCGAACGAGATCAGACGGCGGACACCGGAACAGCGGATGGTCGGCCTGCTGTTACCGGCCTCGGCCGGCGGCGCGTTGGCGAACATTGCGACGCTTGCGGCGGGCCGGATTCCGGTCAACCTCAACTTCACGGCGGGCGAAGATTCGATGGCCGTGGCGGTCGAGCGCTGCGGGATCCGCACGGTCATCACGTCGAAGAGATTTCTTGAGAAGGCGGGCATCGCTCTTAAGCCGACGCCGTCGGGGTCGGCGGCGATCGAGCTTGTCTTTCTCGAAGATATCCGCGCGGGCATCGGCGCGGTGGACAAGATCACCGCGGCAGCCGAAGCGCGCCTGCGGCCGCTCTCGTCACTCACGAGAAAGTACGGCCACGTGCCGGACCTCGACAACATCGCGACCGTGATCTTCTCGAGCGGCAGCACCGGATCGCCGAAGGGCGTGATGCTGTCGCATCGGAACATTCTCTCGAACATCGACGGCTTCGCCGATATCTTTCCGATGACCGCGGACGACTGCTTCATCGGCGTGTTGCCCTTCTTTCATTCCTTCGGCCTCACGGGAACGCTGTGGTTCCCGCTGCTGTCCGGCTGCGCCGTCGCGTTCCACCCGAATCCGATGGACGCGAAGGTCGTCGGCGAGCTCGCCGAAACTTACAAGTGCACGATGCTGATCGCCACGCCGACGTTCATCAACGCGTACATGCGGCGGTGCACGAAGGAGCAATTCGCGACTCTCCATCACGTCATCGTTGGCGCCGAGAAACTGCGGCGGCCGCTGGCCGACGCATTCAAGGCGCAGTACGGCATTGAGCTGACCGAAGGCTACGGCTGCACTGAGATGTCGCCGGTCGTGGCCGTAAACACGGCGCACGCCGGCGTCACGCCGGCGTCGAAGCCCGGCACCGTCGGCAAGCCCGTGAAGGGCGTGTTTGCAAAGGTAGTCGATCAGCACACGGGCGAGGGCCCGATCATTGACCAGCCCGGGTTGCTGCTTGTCCGCGGCGACAGCCTCATGCGCGGCTATCTGCAGGAGCCTGAGCGCACCACGGAGGCAATGCGCGACGGCTGGTATGTGACCGGCGACATCGCCTCGATTGACGCAGACGGGTTCATCACGATCACCGACCGCGTCTCGCGCTTCAGCAAGATCGCCGGCGAGATGGTGCCTCATCTGAAGATCGAAGACGCGATCAACGAAGTGCTCGGCGAAGTCGGCGCGGCGGTCACCGCCGTGCCGGACGATACGCGCGGAGAACGGCTCGTCGCGTTCTACATCACCGGCACCGAGACGCCCGACGCGATCTGGAAGCAACTGAACGAAACGAGCTTGCCGAAGCTCTGGCTCCCGCGCCGCGACAGCATCTTCCTCGTCGACGCCATTCCGACGCTGGGATCCGGCAAGGTCGATCTGAGGCGGCTGAAGGAACTGGCCCTCACCGTGACTTCCACGGATAATCGCTAGGCTTTCCCGACGCTACTTTCTCGGCAGCATCTGATCGCGGTTGGCCGCCTGCCAGGAAAGGACCGCGGCCACCGTCGACATCTGCTTCATGTCGTCGGGTTGCACGCGGTCAAGGAAGTCCATGTTCGTGTGGTGCGTGCGCGGACCGTAGCGATCGGTCAACCAGAACATCGTCTCCATGATCTGGGACTTTTGCAGACCCTCGGCGCGGATCTTCGCGATCGCGGCCGTGTCGACGGGCTCTGGGGTCTGGACGTTTTGGGCAGCAAGCGACACGGAAGCGACGCACGCCAGAACGACGAGCAGCAGACGCTTCTTCATGAGAAGCGGATTTTATTCGAAAAACCAATCACCTTGGAGGGCCATGGAGGGCCTCGAAGAAACGGCTAGACTGCCGGAACCATCTCGCGCCCGATACTGACGGTCCTGTATCCGATCCAGCAACCTGCGAACAGCAATGCAAGTTCGGCCGGGCCCCAGGCAACGTGGCTGCCAATCCGGAACGCAAGCAATGTCGCGAGCGTAGCGGCCGCCACGCGCGCATACGGAATCTCACGCCAGGGAATGACCGACACCACGAGCGCGACCGGACCGAGAGTGACCGCCGACTGCAGCAGCGATGTGCCAAATCCCCACAGCATGCCTTCGCCAAACGATGACGCGCCATACTGACGCTGTCCGATCAGCCAGGCGACCATGGGCGGCACAAGTGTCAGAAACAGGATGACTGCTCCGGCCGCCTGCGCCAGAGCCTGCGTTGTGCGTTGCGCTTGATCGTTCCAGTAGCCACTACCAGTCATGTGATTCCCCCATTCACTTGCGGCTCCGCAAAGCACGTCAATGACATCGCGCGGCCGCACGCGTGTATCGAGAAGTTCTACAAATTCCTCGCCATACCGCTCGCGCCAAGCGCGCGGGTAGAGGCGAACGAGGAGTCGGGCGCTGATCTTCACAGCGCGTTGAGAACCGAGATCCCGACAAGAAACGTGAGCGTGCCGCCGGTGATGATGGCCTTGACCTTGAACGACTGTTTCCTGAGATACATCACGTGCGTCATCAGCACGAGCGAAACCGGAAACGACATGCCGACCAGCGCCTCGGCCATTTCGGGCCAGCCGGAGCGTCTTGCCATCGTGCCGAGTCCCAGAAGTACGAGGCTCCCGATGATCATCGTTGCGGCGCCGCGCAGGCTCTCGGCGGTGGTGGGCTGCTCGTTACGCGTGAGACAGGCGGATTTCAATACATTCGGCATCTGTGTTCCTTTCGCAAACCTGGCGTCAATCGCACCGGCAATCAAATCGAAGGAGGCGCCGAGCGACAGCGGCCGGTCGCCAACCATGGCGGACAGTTCGTCGCCATAGCGCTCGCGCCACTCGCGCGGATACAGCTTGAGAAACCAGCGTGGGCGCGGAGGATTCACCGCTTCGCCCGCGCTCATGACGTCGCCAGCCTCGTCTGCGCGATCTTCGCCATGGCCTTCATCGCTTCCAGGCGGTGCCGCAGCACCTTGTGTCCCGAGGCCGTGAGTTTGTAAGGACGACGGCGATCGTCACTCGGCAACGGCTCGATCCAGCCCTTGGCTTCGAGTCGCGTGATGCCGCCGTACAGCGTTCCCGGGCCAAGCTTCTGGCCCGACACGTGCTCGATGTCCTGCGTCATGGCGTAGCCGTGCTTCGGCCCGTCGGCGAGCGAAATCATGATGAGCAGCGCCGGTTCCGAGAAGCGGCCGAGATCCTGCAGGTCGTCTGAGGTTTTCTTCATTGCTACGCCATACGTAATACTACGTTTTACGTAGTAGTGTCAACCCTCCTCTGCCAAGGCTACGGAGGGCAAGGTCGAGCGGGGCGAATATGATTGAGCCCGAATGATCGGATGGCGACAGCGGCTACTGCCACTTCTGATCGTTGTCCCTGCCCTATTCGCCTACCGCAACAGCTTCGACGGCGTGTTCGTCTTCGACGACCGGGCATCCATCGTCGACAACCCCAATGTCCGCAACGACGCGCCGTGGGCGGATCCATGGAAAGCGATGCAGGCGCCGCGCAACATCACGGTGTCGGGCCGACCCGTCGCGAGCTTCACGTTTGCGATGAACTACGCGATGGCGCCGACATTGCCGTTCAAAGAGGACGTCTGGGGATACCACGCGGTGAATCTCGCGATTCATCTGACCTCGACACTGCTGCTGTTCGGCATCGTCCGGCGCAGTCTCAATTCCGACATCGTCGCCGCCGCCACGGCCGTGTTGTGGTCGGTTCATCCACTGACGACCGGCGCGGTGACTTACATTGTTCAGCGCGTTGAGTCGCTGATGGCGATGTTCATGCTGCTGACGCTCTACTGCGCGATCCGCGCGTGGGGCGAGCCGGGACTGAAGTCCCGGCCTACCTCAGAAGGTCATCCTGTTGACGTAGGCCGGAGCTTCAGTTCCGGCGCATGGATGGTCCTCGCCGTGATCGCGTGCGCGCTCGGCATGGGCTCGAAAGAAGCGATGGTCGGCGCGCCACTGATCGTCGTGGCTTGGGACTGGGTGTTCATCAAGAAGCCGTTCCGCGAAATCCTTCGAGAACGGTGGATGCTCTACGCCGGCCTTGAGGCAACGTGGATCGTCCTCTTCGCGCTGGTCGCCATGGACGCGCGGCCGCTGTCGAGTGGATTCCACTTCCCGGAATGGCCCTGGACTACGTACTTCCTGACCGAGACCGGCGTGATCGTGCGCTATCTGCAACTCGCGATCTGGCCGAGGCCTCTCATCCTTGACTACGACGTTCGTCAGGCCACGTCCTTCGGCCAGGTTGCCCCGCAGTTCGTACTTCTTTCGATGATGTTCGTACTCGGGCTCTGGGGGTTCGTACGTCGCGCGTCGTGGGGGTTCGCGATTCTGACCGTATTCATTCTGCTCGCGCCGACGTCGAGCGTGCTGCCCATCGTGACGGAAATTGCCGCCGAGCATCGGATGTACCTTCCGCTTGCGCTCGTCATCGCGGTGGTTGCCGGCGGCCTCTACTCGCTCCTCACGCGAACGCTACCGCGCAATCGCGCGTCAGCGGTTGCCGCGATCACGATGCTGCTCCTCGCTGCGCCGCTTGCGATGGAGACGTACGCGCGGAACGCCGTGTACGCCAGCGACGCCGGCATCTGGTTCGACACGATCCAGAAGCAGCCGCGAAACTCGCGCGCCCGAAACAACTACGCGTCGAATCTTCTGAAGTCCGGCCAGTCACAAGCCGCCGAAGATCATCTGCGGATCGCCGTCGCCGAATCGCCGAACTTCGCCGAAGCGCACGCGAATCTCGGCGTCGCGCTCGCGAGAGAAGGCCGCACCGCCGAAGCGCTCCCGCATTTCGAACGCGCCCTCGAGATCAATCCGTTTTACACGGACGCCTACGAGCACATCGCCGAAGCGTATCGCTCGCAGAATCAGCTCGCGAAAGCGGTGAAGTACTTTCTCAAGGCTCTCGACCAGCGGCCCGACGATGTGGCGCTGCTCAACAGGACAGCATGGATCTTCGCTACCGCTGTGGATGCGGCCGCGCGCGATGGCAACCAGGCCATCGTGCTCGCGGAGCATGCCGTAAAGCTGACGGAACGGAAAGACGCTAGCTCGCTCGACAGCCTCGCCGCCGCGTATGCGGAGGCCGGCCGATTCGACGAGGCGATCGCAACGGGCACCGAATCGCTGGCGCTGGCGCGCGCGAGAGGCGGCCTGGCGTTTCCCGAAGAGCTGATGCAACGACTCGTGCTGTATCGCGCGAAGAAACCAGTAAGGATGTAGCGATGATCACACGTACTTTCGGCCGGCTCGGCTGGCAGGTTTCGGAAATCGGCCACGGCCTGTGGGGCGCCGGCGGATGGACCGGGTCGGATGACGACGAGTCGGTCGCCGCCATCAATCGTTCGATGGATCTCGGCTGCAACTTCTTCGACACGGCTTTGGCGTACGGTCAAGGCAAGAGCGAGCAGCTGCTCGCGAAAGCCATCCGCGCGCGCGGATCTCAAGGTCCGCTCCGACCGACGAACAATCCACTCCGTGTCGCCACAAAGATTCCGCCGAAAAACGGGAAATGGCCCGCGCTCTCGTCGTACGCGCTCGACGACGTGTTTCCCGCGGACTACATTCGGGAGTCGACTGAAACAAGCCTGGCGAATCTCGGGCTCGACCGCGTTGACCTTCAGCAGTTCCACGTGTGGAGCGATGCGTGGGCCGGCGATGAGCGATGGCAGCGCGCGGTCGCCGATCTGAAAAGCGCAGGGCTCGTCCGCGCATTCGGCATCAGTCTGAATCGATGGGAACCGGTCAGCGCGTTCCAGGCGATGAAGACAGGGCTCATCGACAGCGTGCAGGTGGTCTACAACATCTTCGACCAGGACGCCGCCGACGAGCTGTTCCCGATGTGCCGGGAGCTCGGCATCGCCGTGATCGTGCGCGTGCCATTCGACGAAGGCAGCCTTACTGGCACGATGACGCCCGGCATAACCTGGCCCCAGGGCGACTTCCGCAACATCTACTTCGCTCCAGAGAAACTCAGCGAGACGCTGAGGCGCGTCGACATGGTGAAGGAAGACCTTCCGCCCGGCATGACGATGGCGGAGATGTCGCTGCGCTTCATCTTGGCAAACCCGGACGTCAGCACGATCATCCCCGGCATGCGGCGGCCACGGCATGTCGAGAGCAACCTGGCGGTGTCGGACGGCAAGTCGTTGAATCCAGAGACTTTGTCCAGCCTGGCTAGACACCGCTGGGACCGGGGCTACGTTCTGCCCTAGCTCGAAACCCGGATCCGTACGATATGATGGCCTTTTGGTCCAGAGGCCAGAGAGCCTGCAGGGAGACAGTCGTGAAGCCCGATATCCATCCGAAGTACGAGGAAGTCGACGTTCGTTGCGCGTGCGGTAACACCTTCAAGACCCGCTCGACGAAGCCGGAACTGCACCTTGAAATCTGCAGCAACTGCCACCCGTTCTTCACGGGCAAGCAGAAGCTGATCGACACCGAAGGCCGCGTCGAGCGCTTCACCAAGCGTTTCGGCACGCAGAACGCGGAGACCCGCAAGAAGGCCGCCGCCGATCTCAAGGCCAAGAAGGCCGCACCGAAGAAGAAGCCGGCGCGCGCGTAATCAGGAACGCCGAGTTCGAAACCACTCGGCGCTACTCAAGCAACGGGGCGACCTTCGGGTCGCCCTTTTTTTTGTCTTCCGAAAGCTTCCGTTCAAGCCGCGCCAGCCGGTGCGCGGCATCGTTCGCCGCCCGCCCACTCGACTGTGCCTTCATCGTCTCGGCGTAACGCTTCGCTTCATCGAAATCCTGCGCGCGATGTTCGTGATGGATCGCGAGCGCTTCGATCGCGGCGCGCTCGAGCGGAAACAGCGACCGCCGTCCGCTGGCGGCTTCGAGCACGCCCTTCCAGGCCCGCGCCGCGTCTTCATGCTTGCCATCGCGGCGATGCATGGCGCCCAGCCGGCTGAAGGCTTGGGCGCGCACGTATCGATCGGCGGACGCCGACGCGCGGCCGAATGCCTCGCGCGCGCGCTCCGGCTGGCTCGCGCGCTCGTAGAGGCGTCCGAGCGCGACGAGCTCGTGGTCATCGCGGCACATGTCGGGGCCGTGCTCGGCGATCCGCAACGCGTGCGACATGAGCACGGCCAGCGACACGATGTCGTGGCGATGATGGTCGAGCACGCCGGTGAGCGCCGACGCGTCGCCGGTTCGCAGGAAGTGAAAGTAGCGCGATGGGATCTCGAAGCCCGGTACGTCGCCGTCGCGATGGAAGCCGAGCACATCGCGTTCGAGCGTCGAGAGACTGCAGCTCGAATCCCCGTCGTCGAATGCGCCTTCGCGCTGACGCCAGAGGCGGCGCGCGGTCGGCAGCATGTCGAAATGCGGCACATCGTCAAACGGATTCTGCTGACGGTGGAACGCCCAGCGCATGTTCATGAGCGGCACGTCGAAGCTTCGGCCGTTGTAACTGACGAGCAACGTCGTGTCGCCGACGACACGCCCGAGTGCGGCGAGCATCGCCGGCTCGCCCGCCTGGCTGAGGAGCAGCCACTGGCGTACCCGGAATCCTTCGGGCTCGAACCATCCGCAGCCGGTGAGAAACGCGAGCGTGCCGGCGCCGCCGCTCAAGCCGGTGGTTTCCGTATCGAAGAACACCGGTTTCGACGACCAGTCGGCGCCGGACGAGGCGTTTGCGTCGAACCAGTCGAGCGGCGACTCTCGCCGCGGGCGCGCGGCGTCGATCGGCCAGCGCCCGTGCGAGCGCGTGGACTCGTAGACGTGGTCGATGACGACGACGTGCTCCTGCTCGTTGAGAAACACGCCGCCGAATTTCGCGAGAAGATCGGGAGTGTTTTCTGCGCGCTCGGCCCGCGGAGGCGCGGAGTTATTTGAGCCGCGGAGTCCTACGGGCTGTTTGACGATTTCCCGCAGCCGCGCCGTGAGGTCGCGTTTCATTGCTCAGCCGACTGCGACTCGGCCGCCGACGGCACGGCGCCCATTCGCCGCAGCAGGTCCTGCGCCACCTTCTTCGTGTGCGGGCCGGTCGAGCCGATCGGGCCGACGCATGACGGGCAGCCGGATTCGCACGGACATTCGTCGATCAGTTCGCGCGTGCGCGCGAGCAGCTCGTCGTGCATCGAGAACAGCGGCTCCGAGAATCCGATGCCGCCGGGATAGTTGTCGTAGAGGAAGATCGTCTCGCGGTCAACCGACAGGCCGATGTCGCCCTGGTCGCTCATGAGCAGCAGCGGCGCGATGTTGTGCATCGCGAAGGCGATGCCGGAGATGCCGTCGCGCTTGTCGTCCGTGCTGAACTGAAGCGCGGCCATCACCGGTTCGGGGATCCGCAGCCAGTACGACGTGGTGTGCATGTTCTGCTCGGGCAGATCCAGTTCGCCGGCACCGACGTTCTCGTTCGTGTAGAACTTGATTTTCTTGAATCCCACCACTCGGCTGACCACATGTACTTCCCCATGCGAACGGAGCGCTGCGGCGGAGCTTTCCGAGAAGGGCATAGGGCAGAGGGCAGAGGGCAGAAGTGCGGTGGCGGCTTTCGCCGCATCCTTCTCGTCCGGTTCGAGTCCCGCTGCCGCCAACGCCGCTCGCGCCGGGGATTCGGCCGGCTCCTGCGGCATTGCGTCGCCTGCGAAGACGTCAAGGATCGTGACTTGCGTGTAGTCGATCGCGTCAGTGTAGTAGTCGCATTCGACCGCGCGAACGAAAGCCTTGCGGTTATCGAAGTCGAGTTTCTCGACCTGGTAGAGCTGCCCTTCGAGGATGTAGATCGCCTTCTCGTGCAGCACCGACGGCCCGCTGGTGAAATCGGTCTCGCCGATGACACGTTCGCCATTCGTTTGATCCACGATCACGAAGTTATCGGACGTGACCGAACGCAGGCTCACGGCGTCGGCCGGGTAGGACTCGTGCGTCCATTGCCACTGCCCGTCCGTATGGTGCACGAAGCCTTCCTCGGAGAGCACTTTCAGGACTTCGTCGACACCGATCGTGCCGAACACCGAGCCGTCCGCAAATGGCAGCTCGAACGCGGCGCACTTCACATGATCGAGCAGGATGTGCAGATTGTCCGGGTTGACCAGCGCGTGCTCGGGCGATGCGCCGAAGAAATAGTCGGGGTGCCGCGCGACAAACTGGTCGACCGGCGCGCTCGACGCCACGAGCACCGCCGCCGATCGTCCCGAGCGCCGGCCCGCGCGCCCTGCCCGCTGCCAGGTCGACGCGATCGTCCCGGGATAACCGGCCATGATCGCCACGTCGAGCGCGCCGATGTCAATGCCCAGCTCGAGCGCGTTAGTCGATACCACGCATCGCACGTCGCCGTCCCGAAGCCCGCGCTCGATCTCGCGCCTCCGCAGCGGCAGGTATCCGCCGCGATATCCGCGGATCACGTCCTGCGCCCCGGGCGGGCCGGCAAACGCGTCTTTCATGTAGGTCGTGAGAACTTCCGTCGACAGCCGGCTCTGCGCAAACACGATGAGCTGGAGGCCGCGTTTCAGAAATTCGATCGCCACGCGGCGCGTCTCGGACAAATACGAACGGCGGATGCCGAGCTGCGCGTTCACGACGGGTGGATTCACGAACAGAAAAAACTTCTCCCCGCGCGGCGCGCCGCTCTGATCGACAAGCTCGAACGGCTTCGCTGTGAGCTTCTCGGCGAGATCCTTCGGATTCGCGATCGTCGCAGACGAGCAGATGAAAATCGGATCCGACCCGTAGTGCCGGCACACGCGCTGAAGGCGGCGGAGAATGTTCGACAGATGGCTGCCGAACACGCCGCGATACGTGTGCAGCTCGTCGATCACGACGTATTTGAGATTTTCGAAGAGCTTCGCCCATCGCGGATGATGCGGCAGGATCCCGGCGTGCACCATGTCGGGATTGCTCAAGACGACGTGCGCTTTGCCGCGAATTGCGCGGCGCGCGTCTTGAGGCGTGTCGCCGTCATAAGTAAAGACGCCGATCTGGACGTCCCGGCGCTCCGCCTCCGGCTCCGCGCTTGCGAGGCCCTGAATGACTTCCGCCATTTGATGCAGCTCGGCCAGCTGGTCCTGCGCGAGTGCTTTCGTCGGAAAGAGGTACAAAGCGCGCGACGCCGGATCCTTGAGGATCGCGTCGAGCACCGGCACGTTGTAGCACAGCGTCTTGCCCGACGCCGTTGGCGTGACGACGACGACGTTTCGGCCATGGAGCACGTGCTCGACGGCTTCGGCCTGATGCGAATAGAGCTCGTCGATGCCGCGCGATGCGTACGCCTGTCGTACGCGCGGGTCGAGCGAATCCGGGAACGGCGCGTAAATGGCCGCCTGCGGCGCCAGACGCCGTATCGCCGTCACATGCGGATCATCGTCGCCAGCGCGAACCGCGCTTTCGAATGACGCAAGCATCCGCTGCAGGGCATCCTGCAGAGACTGGTCTTTGTTGCTGGTCAGGGCCGGCAGGGTGTTCGGGGCGGGCACGGCTCTTCGATAGTAGGGGCGATTAAACAGCGAAGCAATGCCGATATGCTGTATTGACTGTTGCATTGACGATGATCAATACTTACGTATGGTCAAACGAATCACAGCGAACCTGCCGACGCAGTTGTTGGATGAGGCCTCGAAGATCACCGGCAAAGGGATCACGGAGACGTTGACCGAGGGGTTGATGTTGATCCGCCGGTCACGCACTTACGAGAAGGCGATGGCGCTGCGTGGCAAGATCCACCTCGACATTGACATTGACGAGTCCCGGGAGCGGTCGCCGGAAACCCGGGGCCGCTACCAGCCGTGAAGGGCGTCGTCGCCGACACGTCCGAATGGATTGAGTTCCTCGGCTCGCGTCCGGCTCCCGTTTTCGAGCAATGCCTGGAAACGGGAAGCCTCGTCGTGCCGACGGTCGTCGTGACCGAACTCACGAGCGGGGCGAGAACCCGTGAAGAACAGTTCGTCATCGAAGACCTCCTCGAAGGCGTGACGTTGCACGAGTGCTCGTTTCACTTCGCGGCCCGCGCGGGCGAACTGCGTCGGACGCTTCGGGCGAAGGGATTCAACGTGTCAACACTGGATGCCCAGGTGGGCCAGAGCGCAATTGATCGCGACGCCCCGCTCCTTACCCGTGACGCGATCTTCTGGAAAATCGCGGCGCACACGAAGCTGCGCCTCGCGTCGGCGATGGCGTAACAACCAACCCATCAGTCCGACTTCGCCGCGTGCACGACGGCAAACGCGTGCGCGAGACGCAAGCCGACGGTGAAAAGCCAGATCCATGCGACGGGTTGAACGAGCTGATCAGACGAGCCCGGGTTGAGCAGGAGGCCACTCACAGCTGCGATCACGAGCGCCGGAAAAACAAGGGCGCCCCCGAACCTGATCAGGCTCTCGCCCGAAGTGACCGCCAACGCCCAGAAAATCGCGAACTCGAGCCAGAGCAGCGGACTCAGCAATAACCCCATCCACACCGGCAGAACCCAACTGTGGCGCAGCGCACCGTCGAAGGCCGACTCTGCGTAATGGGAAAGCAACACACTGCCAAACGAAAGAACGACGCAGACCGCCTCGCCGACCCACAACACCCGCCAGCGCCGGACGATCTCAGACACTGATTCGAGGGGCGCGCGCGTATTTCGCAGCGACGCCGCTCAATACGACGAGACCGATCATGTTGGGAAAGACCTGAAGCGCATTCATGAGATCGCCCCAGGCCCAGACGACGTCGGGCTTGGCAATCGCGCCGAAGGGAATGAGCAGGCAGTAGATCCAGCGGTACGGGAGCGTCACGCTGCGGCCGAAGATGTACTCGAGGAACTGCTCGCCGTAGTACGCCCAGCCGATCAGCGTCGTGTAGCCGAAGAGAAACGCGCACAGCGCGACGATCCAGCCGCCTGCTTCGGGAATCGCCATGTTGAACGCCGAGGCCACCGCGGCGGTGCTCGTCGGGCCGGCGTTCCAGACGCCCGTCAGAAGGATCGTCATCGCGCTGATCGTCGCCGTGACGAACGACACGATGAATACTTCCATCACCGCCTGCATGCCCTGCTGCGACGGATCGGTGCTCTTCGCCGTGCCGTAGGCCACCGCGGCGGTGCCGTAGCCGGCTTCGTTCGCATACACGCTGCGCGCGATGCCGTATCGCATCGCGATGAACATGCCGAATCCAAGACCGGACTGGAGTGAAAACGCTTCGGTGACAACGAGCTTCAGCACCGACGGGATGTTGCCCGCGAAGCTGGCGATGACAACGATGCCGCCAACGAGATACAAACCGACTTTGAGCGGCGCGAGCGATTCAGCGGCGCGGCCGATCGACTTGATACCGCGGATGATGACCGCCCAGGTGAGAATCGCGACGATGACCCCCGTGATGAGCGCGGAGCGCGACACGAGGCCGAGGACCGGAAGCTCCATGCTTCCAGTCGGGAAGACGTGGTCCACCGCCACGCCAATCGAATTAGGCTGCGTAAACGGGGTCGTCGTCAGCGCGGCGACACCGGCGACCAGCGCGTAGATCCACGCGAGTGCCGGGCCGTAGCGTTTGATTTGCCGCAGGTAGTACATCGGGCCGCATTTGACGTCTTCACCATCTGCGACGCGGTATTTGATACCGAGCACCGCCTCGCAGAACTTGATGGACGTCGCGAGAAAGCCGTAGACCCAGATCCACAAGAGCGCGCCCGGGCCGCCGGAGACGATCGCCGTCGCGACGCCGGCGATGTTGCCGGTGCCGATCGACGCGGCGAGCGCCGTCATGAAGGATTGAAAAGGCGTCAGCGCGCCGCTGGCGCCTTTCGATGACTGCGCCACCATGGCGCGCAGCCCGTCGCCGAAGCGGCGGACCTGCACAAAGCCCGTGCGGATCGAGAGGAACAACCCGCCGCCGAGCAGCAGCACAATTATGTAGGGACGAAACAGCCAGTCCGCCAGTGCCTGAATCCCGTCGGCCATGGCGGGAGTTTATGTCAGATGTTGGATCGCGACTGGCCGCCGTCGACCGTGATGCACGAGCCCGTGATCCAGCCGGCCTTCGGCGACGCCAGGAACGCGACGAGCGCGCCGACCTCTTCGGCTTTGCCGAAGCGGCCGAACGGAATTTCGCGCTTCACGAACTCGGCCATGCCCTTTGGATCGTCCTGGGCACGCTTCCACCACGTGCCGCCTTCGAACGCGATCGATCCGGGCGCGACGCTGTTGACGCGGATGTTGTCTGTTGCGAGCTGCTGCGCCATCGCCTTCGCAAGGCTGATCTCGGCGGCCTTCACCGCGTTGTACGTCATGCGGCCGCCGCTTTCGCGTCCCCAAATCGACGCGATCATCAGGATGACGCCGCTCGCCTGTTTCCGCATATGCGGCACAACGAGACGGGACATCCGCACAGCGGGAAACAGTGTTTGATCTATCGCGCTCTGCCACTCTTCGTCAGTGGTGTCGGCGATGTCGGTGCCGCCGGCTTTGCCGACATTGTTGACGAGGATATCGACGCGCCCGAACCGGCTGACTGTTTCGGATACGACGCGTTCGGCACCCTCCGGCGTTGACACGTCCGCGGCCACGGCGAGGACACGTTCGTGACTGCCGGCTGCGACGCCGAGTTCCTTCGCCGCCGCGGCGAGTTTGTCCCTCGTCCGCGCGCAGATCGTGACTCGTGCGCCCTCGTCGACCAGCGCCCGGGCGGACGCGAGGCCGAGCCCCTGGCTCGATCCCGTGATGATGGCTACCGCGTCAGTAAGTTGCAGGTTCAATCAGGAATGCCTCCGGGTCAGATCTTAGGACAGGAACGCCTGCAGCGCCGCGCTGAACGCAGCGGGCTGCTCCAGATTCGACAGATGTCCGGCGCGCGGAATCACCTCGAGCCGCGCGCCGGGCATCGTTCTCGCCATCGCCTCGCTGTCAGCGGGCGGCGTGATGACATCCTCGGCGCCGCAGATCACCAACGACGGCACGGTGAGGCGCGCGAGCGTCTCCGTCCGGTCCGGCCGCGACTTGAGCGCGTCGATGGCGCCGCTGATCGCCTCGGCGCGGTTGATCTCGATGAGGTGGCGCACCGCGTCGGCGAGGTCCGGCTGTTCCCTCCTGGTTGTCTCGCCGATGAGCTTCGGCAGCATCGCGTCGGCGGCCGCTTGCGCCCCCACGCGCTCGACACCGGCTTTCATCGTGTCGCGCCCGGCGCGGCCCTCAGGCGTGTCGGCCGTCATGCGGGTGTCGGCGAGAATCAGGTGCGAGATCCGCTCAGGCGCGCGCGCGGCGAGCGCCATCGCGATGTAGCCTCCCATCGAAAGACCGGCGACGGCGGAGCGCTCGGTATCCAGTTGATCCATCAGCGCCAGCACATCATCGGCGTAGTCATCCATCGTTGCGCCGGCAAGCGCCGTGTCTTCGAATGCCGGACCAGCGCCGCGAAAGCCGCGAACGTCCGGTGCGATGAAGCGCCAACCATTCGGAACTTTCGCAAGCTGCGGAAGCCACATGTCGGCGCTGAGCGGAAATGCGTGGATCAAGATCAGCGTGCGGGTGCCGCGAACAATCTCCTCGCCCATGGCGGCCGGCGACTCGAGATACCGCGTAGAGCGATTCAGCAGATGTGCGACGTTGGTGACCACACCTGATTGTAGGGCGCGAGTCGTGCCTCAACGCCACGACCGGATCGACGCGGAGCGCGATGCAGTTAGGATAAACAACATGCGACCCACCCGATTGCTGATCGTTTTCGCGGCCGTCACCGTGTTGGCGGCGGCCGGCTGCGGCGGCGCCACTCCGGAGCACACTCCCGGCTCGACGCCCGCACCGGCGGCGGCCGCGAAACCGCCCGGCATTCCGCCGCCGCCTGACGTCGCGGCGCCGCCGGCCAACGCGTCACAGACCGCCAGCGGCATCTACTCGCTCGTGATCAAACCGGGCACCGGCACGATTCACCCGAAGACGACTTCCACAGTTCGCGTGCATTACACCGGGTGGACAACGAACGGCGAGATGTTCGACAGCTCATTGACGAGCGGCCAGCCGATCGAGTTCGCGCTGACGGGCGTCATCAAGGGCTGGACGGAAGGCGTCCAGCTGATGGTGCTCGGCGAAAAACGCCGCTTCTGGATTCCGGGACCACTGGCCTACGACCTGATCCCGGATCCCACCGCGCCCAAAGGCATGCTCGTCTTCGATATCGAGCTGCTCGATATCAAGTAGCTCTAACGGACGGACCTCAGCACTTCACAGGCCAGCCGGAACGGGCAAATCAGTATTTCCGCGCGGCCACGGAGATCTCCCTGGCGAAGCAGGTTGTTGAGAAGCAGGTCGCGCTGCCGCGCGACTTGCGAAGCGCCGATTTAATACTTCGCCAACACCGACATCAACGGCCTTGCCGCTTCGGGCGACTTGATCGTGCCGCGCACAACGTCGCGCGCGCTCAGCTTGCGGCCGTAGAGATCCTTGTTCTCGTCCGTGTCGGTGCGCAGCGTCGAACCCTGCAGCGAGATTCCGGCGAACACGCCGCGCGAGCGCGACCACGCGAGCATCTCGGCGCGCATCGTCGCATCGGTTGACGCCGAGGCCTGACGGCCGATCGGGCCGGCGGCAACAGCAGCGTCGGCGCCAACGGTAAATTTGTTACTGAGCAGCTTGTCGACGCCGCGGCGGTTCATCACAAGAAGAATGACATCCGTCGAGGAGCCGCCGATCTGGAACCCGACGCTGCCGCCCTCGATGCGCATGCCTGACGGCGCGGACCACCCGCCGTTCTGACGGCACGCCATATAGCCGCGGCCGTATTGCCCGCCGAAACCGATGGCGCCCTTCTTGACACCCGGCACGATGACGATGCATTCGGCCTTGGTGATCAGATCCTTCGGGATGCCGCTGTCGAAGCTCGTCGCCATTTCGGTGAGGACGTTGGCGGCATCAACGATGCGTTCGGCGCGGGCGCCGAGCCCGACAGTGGCGACCAGCGAGAGTGACAACGTGGCGATAGCAAGTGTGCGCATGATTTGTCCTATCCTTAATGGGCGTGAAAAAGTTCCTGTTGGGCAGTGCCGTTGTGGTGGCGACCGCCGTGCTCGGACTCGCCGCGAACGCCGCGCGACTGCCGAGCCGGCAGCCTCCGCCCGGTTCCCCGAGCGGGACAGCCCTCGAAATAGAAGACATAAAAGACATCAACGAGACAGACGCGGTCAGGCGGCTGTCTGAAGCCATACGTCACCGCACTGTCACGGCTGACACTCAAGCAATTTCCGCGCCGGATGCGTTTACGGGGTTTCAGGCCTTTCTCGAGCAGGCCTATCCCCTCTTCAGTAAGACTTTACCGGTCGAATTTGCCGGCGGGTATTCCCTTCTATACACCTGGCAAGGGCGGCGGCCCGACCTTCCGCCCCTCATTCTGACCGCGCATCAGGACGTCGTGCCGGCCGACGACCTCACGGGCTGGAAGCATCCGCCCTTCGACGGTGTCGTCGCCGACGGCTCCATCTGGGGCCGTGGGACGCTCGACGACAAGAGCGGCCTGATCGCGTTACTCGAGGCAGCCGAAACGTTGTTGTCGAAGGGCTTCAGGCCGGAGCGCACGATCTATTTCGGCTTCGGGCACAACGAGGAAGGCGGCGCGGCGGAGAACGGCGCGGCGGCGATCGTGCAAGCGTTGCAGGCGCGCGGCGTGCGCGGCGCGACGGTGCTTGATGAGGGCGGGTGGATATACGACAAGATTCCCGGCGTCACGAAACGCGTGGCGTTGATCGGCATCGCCGAGAAGGGGTACTTGTCGCTGCAGCTTTCAGTGACCGGCACGGGCGGTCATTCATCACTGCCGCCCGCTGAAACAGCGATCGGGATTCTGGGCCGTGCCGTTCACGCCGCAGAACAGCATCCGATGCCGGCGCGGCTCGACGGCGGTAGCGCGGCGCTGTTCGACACGCTCGCGCCGGAAATGTCGTTCGGCATGAAGTTGCTTTTCGCCAATCGATGGCTGACCGGGCCGCTGATTCTCCGCGCGCTGGCGAAGCGTCCGGCGACAAACGCCGCGATTCGCACGACCACCGCGGCGACGGTCATTCGCGGCGGCGACAAGGAGAATGTGCTGGCGGCGTCGGCGACCGCCATCCTGAACTTCAGAACCCTGCCTGGCGATTCGGCCGACGACGTGATTGCGCACGTCAAAGCGGCGATCGATGACGCGCGCGTGAGCGTGGCGCCGTACCGATCGGCAGGCGCGAGCGCATCACCGGTGTCGAGCACCTCAGCCGAGGATTTCAAGAAACTCAGCCGGGCTATTCGCAGCGTGATGCCGGACGTGCTCGTCGCGCCGTATCTCACACTCGGCGCAACCGACGGCCGCCGCTACCAGCCGGTGGCCGACAACATCTACCGGTTTCTGCCAATCGATCAGGCCGGCGCGACCGAGCTGCTGCACGCGCCGAACGAGCACATCGAGATCGCGGCGTATTTGAAAATGATCCGCGCGTACGGCGCGATCATCCAGACGATGGGATCTCGCTAGCTGCGGAGCGCGAACTCAGTGGTCACCAGTGGTTCCATCCTCTGTGACGCCGAGATCCTCCAAAAGGCCGTCACTGAGGGCGTAAATCCATCCGTGAATCGTCAGCGCCTGGCCGCGCGCCCACGCCGCTTGCACGGTCGGGGTGCCGACGAGCGATTCGACCTGGGCGGCGACGTTGAGCTGGCAGAGGCGGTGCCAGCGTTCGTCGGCATCGGCGAGTGCCGCAAGTTCGTCGGCGTGCGTGGCCGCAAGCACGCGCAACGGCGAAATCCACGACTCGAGCGGCTGCTCGACCGACGGCCCGAGCGCCGTCTGTACGCCGCCGCAACGGTAATGCCCGCACACGATGACATGTTTGACCTGGAGCACATCGACCGCGTACTGCAGCACCGCGAGGCAATTTGGATCGTAGCGATGCACGATGTTCGCGACGTTGCGATGCACGAAGAGCTCGCCCGATCGAAGCCCGACAATGGTGTTGGCGGGCACGCGGCTGTCGGCGCAGCCGATCCATAAGTAATCAGGACGCTGAATGCTCATCAGGCGCGTGAAGAATTCAGGATCCTCGCGCCGATGGCGTTCCGACCATTGCTGGTTGTTGGTCAACAGATCGGCGAGCTTGTCTAACTTGTCGGGCACGTCGCGATTGTCCCCTAGATCCAGCGCCGGACGCGCCGGCCGTAAGCGTCGAACTCCGCGCCGAACTCGGCCCGGAGATAACGCTCCTCACGCGCGATCACGAACCCGTTCATCACGGCGATCACGACCGGCAGAAACACGAGCGGCCAGGCCCAGTTGGTCGCCAGCACGCCGCCGAGATACGCGATCATCAACCCGAGATACATCGGGTTCCGCGTGAAGGTGTACGGCGGGACGATGACGAGCGCGCGGGCAGCATGAAACGGCAGGATTGCCGTCCGAAGCCTGATGAAGGTGACGAGACCCCAGATCATCAGAAGGAGTCCTCCGGCCATCATCACGGTCCCGACCGTCAGCTGCATCGGGCCGGCTCCCGACCCGACAACCAGGAACTCGACGCGATTGTTGAGCAGGAAGGACGCAAGAAACGGGAGCACATAGACCAGCGGCGGCGGAAACCGCACGCCGGGGCTTGCGGGCCGACCGTCTTCGGACACTTCCACCGCGCTAGTTTCTCACAGCAACTACACTGGTGGCCTCTCCGTCTAACTCCCGCGAGGTCAGAAAATGCGCAGATTCCTTTCCCTGTCTTGTGCGGCACTCGTTGCCGGAATGTTCGTCACCACGCTGTCGGCTCAGCAGGCCGCGGCGCCCGCAGCCCCCGCGCCGACGCACGACGCCGTGTTCGAAGTGCAGGGCGAGCAGTACGTCGGCAGCGTCACTTTCACGGTCGACAAGGCCGGCAAAGTGACCGGCACGATGACACTCACCGACCCGGCGCTCGTCAACGCGAAGCTCAACGGCGACATAACCGACGGCGTCTGGAAGTTCGCGTATCCCTTCACCATGGACAATCAGGGCCAGGCCTGCGAAGGCACGGTTTCGGGTACCGCGAAGGTTACGGCGGACCGCGCCGAAGCCAGCGGCGACGTCAGCATCTCGGGCAGCTGCTCGCCCGATCCGCTCGTCGGCGTGTTCAAGTTCACGAAGAAGAAATAAGAAAGAGACCGGTCTATTTTCCGCGGATCACGTCCAGCACCGCGTCACCAAGGTCTTGGACCTTCTTTTCACCCACACCATATATGTGACGTAACGCGTCGAGGTCCGCCGGCTTGAGCCGTGCGAGCTCGCGCAGCGTCGTGTCGTGAAAGATGACGTACGGCGGCACGCCGCGATCGCGAGCGACGCGCAAACGCAGCGCACGCAATTGTTCGAAGAGATCCTTGTCGACGCCGGTCCAAGACTCGGTTTCCGTCTTCGACCGTCGCGGCAGCTTGCCCTTCTCGACTTTCTTCTGGCGCGCCAGCGCCAGGCCCGGAGCGGCGCCGGCGTCCTTGAGCAGCGCGACGCCGGCATTCGTCATGACGAGAATCGGGTACTCGCCTTCGGTCTGTGCAAGAAAGCCTTCAGCGATCAACTGCTCGATGTATCCACGTACTTCGTCGATGCTCGCGTCGCTCAACAAGCCGAAGACGCTGAGCTCGTTGTGCCCGCGCGTGCGGACGCTGTCGGAATCTGACCCGCGCAGCACGTTGACCACGTGGTTGATGCCGAACCGCTGCTGCACGCGCGCGACGCATGAGAGAATTTTTCGCGCCAGCGTGACCGGATCGGCGACCTCTTCGAGCTCGCCGAGACAGTAATCGCAGGCGCCGCAGTCGTCTTTCGCCAGCGTCTCGCCGAAATACGCGACGAGACGCTTGTGTCGGCAGCCTACACTCGACGCGTAGCGCTCGATGTCACGCAATAGCGCGCGCCGCGCCTCCGACAGCTCGCCGTTGCGCTCGAGCATCATCTTCCACTTGAGAAAGTCGGCGCCCGAGACGATCAAGACGCATTCGGCTTCGAGACCGTCGCGCCCGGCGCGGCCCGACTCCTGCTGGTAGTGCTCGAGTGATTGCGGCGCGCCGGCGTGGATGACGAACCGCACATCCGAGCGATCGATGCCCATGCCGAACGCGACAGTGGCCACGACGACATCGACATCTTCGTTAAGGAACTTGTCCTGATTCTTGTGACGCAGGTCATCGTCGAGGCCGGCGTGATACGGCACCGCGCGAACGCCCTCGCCCTTCAGCCATTGCGCGAGCGCGTCGACTTCCTTCCGGGACTGGCAATACACGATGCCGGACTGGCCTCGATGGCGGGCAAGAACATCGGACAGCTGCTTCTTGAGATTCGAACGAGGCACGACGCGGTAAACAAGGTTCGGCCGGTCGAAGGAACCGACGAGCTCGATCGGCTCGCGAAGCCCAAGCTGCTCGATGATGTCGCGGCGAACGCGGCCGGTTGCGGTCGCGGTGTACGCGTGCAGGCTGAGCGCCGGCCAGTCGTTCCGTAGCTCCGCGAGCTGCCGGTACTCCGGCCGGAAGTCGTGTCCCCACTGGCTGATGCAATGCGCTTCGTCCACGGCGACGAAGCTGAGCGGCCGGCGGCCGAGCAGGGCGCGGAAACTGTCGCCGCCGCCGCCGACGAGGCGTTCCGGCGCGAGATACAGCAGCCGGAAGCGGCCGTCGCGAATGCCGGCCGCGACGTCCGACTTGACGTTCGGCGCGAGCGCGCTGTGATAGCAGGCGGCGGACACACCGTTGCCCACAAGCGTGTCGACCTGGTCTTTCATCAGCGAGATCAGCGGCGAGATGACGATCGCCAGGCCGTCTTTGATCAGCGCCGGCGCCTGGAAGCACAGCGACTTGCCGCCGCCGGTGGGCATGACGACGAGCGAATCACGATCGCCCAGGATGGCCGCCATGGCATCCTCCTGCAACGGACGGAATGAGGTATAACCCCAATACTTTTCGAGCACCTCATTGAGCCGATTCATTCGCCGAATACACATTGTCTATCATGCTGAGCATTCTTCTGGCGGCCGCGCTGAGCGGCGCATGGGACGACGAGACATTTCTGGGGCGCGGGCCGACGGCCGGCGCCGGCGTCGCGTGGCACATCACGCAGAATCTGAGCGCCGAGGGCGAAGCGGACTGGAGCACAAACCATCGCAATTCCGGCTACTTGAAGGTTGACGGCAACGCGCTGACCGCCGCGGCCCGGCTGTCCTACGCGTTCCGCCGGCGTGAAGCCGCGGTGCGGCCATTTGTGAGCGCGGGCGTCGTGTGGAGGAAATCCACCGACCTTTTCACCTCGGAGCACCTCGTCATGGGGCCAACTGGCGCGCCGGTGCCAGGACCGATCGAACGCTCGACCTACCGCACGTCCCTCGCCGGCTACGAATTCGGGACGGGCGTTGAGATCAAAGCGAGCGACAGGTTCCGGATCCGTCCCGAAGCCCGCTGGACGTTCACAACGTCCGACCCCTCGTTCAAGCCGGGCTCCCTGGAACCGCCGATCTTCGTCATCCGCGGCGGCGTCACCCTCATCTGGACGCCGGGGAAATAGGTCCGGGCAGGCACACCGCAAAGCTTCGCCTTTACTTTCGATGGGCGTCGGCCTTCAGCGCAGAGCGTTCCTGATCGGCTGTGCGGGCCGCGCGCTCGAGGCGGGCGATCTCGGCGCGGTGCGCATCGGCGACTCTCTGCGCATCGTGCAACGCTGATTCGGCCGCGACCTTCGCCTTGTCAGCGCGCTCAAGTTTGGCGCGCGCCGCTCCCAGGTCCTTTGTCGCCTTCGCAAAAATCGCGTCGAGCTCCATGATCCGCTTCGCGTTGATCGCCGCCATGCGCTTCGCGGCTTCCGCAGCTTCATCAGCCTTCGGCTTTTTCGGCGCGAACGCCACGACGTCTGCGAGCGCTTTTGCCCCGACGGGGCCCTTCATCTTCATCAGCGCGCCAAACGCGCCGAAGCCGATCGGCGCCAGCGCCTTCGTCAGTCTGCCTGGCGCGGCGGGGCCAGGCAGCGCTTGCACCGTATCCAGCACCGCCTTCATCGTGGCCGGCGTCGCCGGGTCGCCTGTGCGGATGAGAATTTCCGCAATCGTGTCGGCTGCGTCTTTCACGGCCGCGGTGTGCTGCGCTTCGAGCGCGCGGAGGTCGATCTTCTTCCCCTTGTTTGCCTGGAGGGCTTGCTGATGCGCGGCGCGAACCCGCTCCGACGCGCGCAGGAGCTTTTCGTACGTGCGCCGCTCGCGCCAGTACAGCTGATTGACGCCCCACGCGGGCACGCCCGGCTTCTCGAGCGCCTTGATTTCGGCGCCGGCGTTGCCGGATTTTTTCGCCAGCTCGTTGCGTGCGTTCGTGAATTCGCTGAGCGGGAGCTGGAACAGAGCGTCGAGATCGCGATCGTGGGCCATTCGTCAGTTTAGGTTTCGTATTCCTCGGTCGGCATCTTGAACGCTTTCGCCAACTCCGGATCGCCTGCGACACCGAGCACGCGCATCGCGACGTATTCGCCAATGACAGGCCCGAACTTGAAACCTTCAGACTGCCCCAACCCGGCGATCCAGGCATTCTCGGTGCCCGGCAGATGGTCGACGATGAAGTTTCGATTGACGCTGCTTTCGTAGTGACACGCGCGCGTTTCCGACAGCGGCGCGTCCTTCAGTGCCGGGAACCGGCGCGCGACGAAACGGCGCGAGCCGTCGATGCGCTCCTGGCTCATCCAGCGCGAGCTCATATCCGGATCCGACAACGTCGGATCCTGCGGCTGCGCGTTGTTGCCTCCCTGACGGCCGCCTCCGGCGCCCGCAGGCGGCGGTGTGTTCGCGGCCGCCGCACCAGTAGCCGGAGGCGGCGTTGCAGCCGCACCCGCTGACCCGGGACCAGCCGCACCCGATGCACCAGCAGCACCAGCCGCACCCGATGCACCGGCAGCACCTGATGCTGCCGGCGTTGTCCCAGGTGGCGCCGGCGCTGCGATTCCGCCGCGCACACGGAATCCGCGCGCGTCGACCGGCAACGACACCCAGCCAGTCACGCCCGGAAAGTTGTAGCTCGGCATATTCGGATACGTGAAGCGATCGTCGCCGGGTGGCGTCGCGAAGTAGCACACGTAGCCCATGGGCACGCGCACCCTGTTTGTCATGAGCGGCTGGAAAATCTTCCGCAGCCACGGGCCGCACGCCCACACGTACGCGTCGCCGCGCAACACGCTGCCGTCGTCGAAGATCACGCCGTCCATCTTGTTGTTCACGATCGCGCCCGGGCGCACGCGGCCGATCCGGATGGTCGCGCCCATCTTCTCAGCGATGGCTGCGACGGCGAGCGTCGAGGCGCGGGCGCGGGCGACGCCGGCGTCGGGCTCGTAGATCGCGATCGTCGTGTCGTCGTTGTTCATCTGCGGCCAGCGCTTGCGCACCTCGTCGCCGGTCAGCACCTCGTGCTTCACACCTTGCGCGGTCCAGAGCGCGCGCGTGTTCTTGATGAACGGCTCTTCGGCCGAGCGGCAAATCACGTCGCCGGTTTCGACGAAGAAACGCGTGCGAAACACCGGGCCCCACTCCTTGTCGAACTCGTGCCATCTGGCGATCGACGTGCGAGCCCACTTCACCCACTGCGGAGCCGTCGCCTCTGCGCGGTCGCCGTACGACGACCGGATCCCGCGCGTCTCGTCGGCGCTCGTCGCGCGCGAGTTGCCAGGACCGTACTGATCCACAAGCGTGACTTTCACGCCCGCCCTGCGCAGGTGGAACGCCGTCCAGCCGCCCCACGCACCCGCGCCGATCACGATGACGTGCGCCGGACTCCCCGCGCGCGCCCTGGGCGGCTCGATGCCGCCTGCCGGCGTGAACTTCTGCGCGAATATCGCCGCCGTCCCGGCACCGGAAAGATGGAGGAACTCGCGCCGGTCAAAGGACGCGGGGTTGGTGTCTTTTTTCTTCGCCATGTCGTCGCTCGCTAGGAGGCAATGATGAATGCGCGTGTGTTATAGCATGAGCGCTGTGTCCCTTCGGCGTGTTGGCCCCGCATTGATTTTCGTATTGGTCCTGGCCGGCCGAAGCGTTTTGTCGCAATCCGCGACGCCCCCGCCCAGCGCCGCCACCTACACCGAGGCGCAAGCCGCGCGCGGCGGAGAGGTCTTTGCCAGCGTCTGCATGGAATGCCACGCGCGCAAGGACATGAACAACGCCGACTTCCGCATGAAATGGGGCGGCCGCACGGCGTTCGACTACTTCGAACAGATTCGCTCGACGATGCCGGAGAGCGGAGCCGGTTCACTGGAACGGTCGGCCTACCTCGATCTGACGGCTTACATGATGCAGCTCAACGGCCTTGCCGCCGGCAGTGTGCCGCTGCCCGACGACGACGCCGGTTTGAAGAAGCAGCTGCTCGCGTTTTCAAAATAAACAACGCCCGGAAATAGCCGAAAAAACGACATCGGGTGTCGTTTGTTCGGCAGTATTGTTTCGCTATGCGTCGCCTACTGATTGCGGTGGTCACAGCAGCGGCCGCCTCCGGCGTGTACGCACGGCAGGACGCCCAGCGCGCCGAGGCTGTGTACTCGCCGCTCGGCTACTACGACCTTCGAGCGTTCGAGCAGTCGTATCCCGGCATCCCGGGCAGCGCGGCAGTCACCGCAGTCGCCGCCGGAAAATACTGGGCGTATCGCGGGATCGCCTACCGCAACACCGATCCGCTCGGGCCCGTCTGGGCAAGCCTCGGCCCTGAGACCAGCGTCGAAAATCCATCGTCGGCGAGCACAACCAACTTCTCGGGCCGGGTCGCGGCCGTCGCCATCTCGCCGTCTTGCGACGAACGGGGTGCGTGCCGTCTCTGGCTTGGCGCGGGCGGCGGCGGCGTGTGGCGCACCGACGATGCGATGAATGCGACGGACCCGAAGTGGCGCTGGGTGTCGCGCGGCCTCGGCACGAACAGCATCGGCGCGCTCGGGCTCGACCCTGCCGACCGATCCGGCAACACGATCTACGTCGGCACCGGCGAAACGAACACACCGCAGAACTCAGGCGCCGGCACGGGTCTCTACAAGGCGACCGACGGCGGCGACAACTGGTCGCGTGTCCCGACGATGATCGTCGACGCGGCGGTCGCGCCAATTGAGATCGACTTCACTTCTTCGCGCGGGATCAGCACGGTGCTCGTCCATCCATCGCGTCCACAGACGATCTACGTCGCGACGACCACCGCGATGCTGGGAATGACGGGCGTCCGCGGCGGACAGACGCAAGTCACCGGATACGTCCAGCCGCGCACGGGTCTCTACAAGACCGACAACGCCGGCCTGACCTGGACGTTGCTGTGGACTCCGCCGCTCGAAACGTTGTTTGTCCCGAGCCAGAACCTCGGCGACGGCGTGCGCGACACGATGTCCGGCGTGCGCGACGTGAAGTTCGATCCGCGCGACCCGTCAATCATCTACGCGACCGCGTGGAACAACGCCGTGCATCGGTCGGCCGCGCCGCTCGAGGGCGGCGACGGGTCGTTCAAGCCCGTCTTCACACTGGTCGGCCCCAACCGCCAGCGCGACCTCGCGATGTTTGCGCTCGCAGTGAAGGACGGCCACACGCGGATGTACGCCTACAACGGCACCGAGTCGCTGGCCGATCAGGGGCTGTACCGGCTCGACAACGCAGATGTCCCGGCAGCGACGCTCGTCACCGTTACGGGCGGATCACTCACGAACACCAGCTCGTGGATCAAGCTCACGGTGAACAACAACACGCAGCCCGGCGGCACGAGCCGGCAGCTCTGCGGCAGCCAGTGCTTCTACGACCTCGTCGTCGCCAGCCCGCCCGATGAGCCGGACACAGTCGTAATCGGCGGCCAGCTGACGCCAACGTTCGGCGCGCCGACGTTGCGGTCCACCAACGCGGGCGTGAGCTTCTCCGACTTCGGGGCCGATGCGGCCAATCCCCGCAACCACAGCCACGTCGACGTTCGTACCGTGACGTTTCATCCGCGCAACTCGAAGATCGCGTTTGTCGGCTCCGACGGCGGCCTCGTGCGCAACGACGGCGTCTTCACGAACATCAGCTCGCGCTGCGGGTCGTTGTTCAACAACGCGGCCCTGTGCAGCACGATGCTGTCCGCTGTGCCGTCGCGCCTCTATTTCCTCAACGCCGGCTTGCAGACACTGCAGTTCTACAACATCGCGCTCGATCCGAAGGCGCCGCTCACGCGGATGATCGGCGGGCTGCAGGACAACAGCACGATCTGGACGGATGGCTCGAGCGGCCGCACATGGCGGACGCTGTTTCCGTTCGGCGACGGCACATCGGCGTCCGGCTTTCATCCGGCGCGCGCCGAGGTGCTCTTCGCGAGTTTCCAGAGCAATCGCTTCTTCACCAGCTTCCGGAGCGGCGCCGATGGATTCTGGGTGCGCACCGACGATCCCATCCGCGCCAGCAACGAGCGCGCGACCGTCACGGCATCCACTGGACGCCAGTTCCTGACGTTCGACCGCGTGAACCCGAGCACGCAGTTCACGGGTTTCCAGCACATCTGGCGGACAGAGAACAACGGCGGCGCGCAGACGCAGCTCGAGGCGTCGTGCCGTTTCCCCGCAACAGGCGGCTCGACCGGTTGCGGCGACTGGGTGCCGCTCGGCGTCACTCACCCGTTTGCCGCGGGCTCGGCGCCGGCATCAGCGAGCCGTCAGCCAGGCGACCTGACGAGCACCTTCTACGGCAGCACTCGCCCGGGAGGCATCATCGTGTCTGCCGAGCGCGGCGCCACGGACGGCGGCACGCTGTGGGCGGCTACAAGCACCGGCCGCCTGTTCGTTTCGAAGAACGCCGATGCCGCCGGCGCGAGCGTGCTGTTCAGCCGTGTCGACACGGACGCGATGCCGAACCGCTTCGTCACGCGGGTCATCGTCGATCGCGCGGATCCGAACGTCGCGTTGATCTCCTATTCTGGGTTCAACCAGATCACGCCGGCCACGCCAGGCCACATCTTCCGCGCCGTGTACGATCCGGCAACGGGCCGCGCCGCGTTCACGCGCGTCGACGCCGGGCTCGGCGACATCCCGATCAACACGATCGCGTACGACGATCTTCGCGGTGATCTGTATGCCGGCACCGACTACGGACCGATCGTGCTCAAACGCGGAACCGCGCAATGGCAAGGCGCCGGCCTGGGGTTCCCGGAAGCGTTGATCGTGGATATTGAGTTCGTGCCGGAAGAGCGCGTCCTGGTCGTCGCGACGCATGGGCTGGGGATCTTCTATCTCAAGCTTTCGTAGGTGCGGACCTTTATGTCCGCGCGCGCGCGTTAGAACCTGAACCCGATACCGACCGTGACCAGGCCGCGCGACTGGAGCCGCGTGCTTCGCGCGACGGCGTAGCCGATGACCGGATCGCCGCTCAGGCTGGAGCGCCGGCCGGTGGACGGATTGTTGCTGAACTGAATCGACGGGTTCGTAAAGGACTCGATGTAGTTGGCCGGCGTGCCCGTGGTGACAAGCGGCTCGGCGCTGACTGCGGACCCGATCGAGCGGTTGGCGGCGATCAGCCGCGCGTCGAGCCGAAATACGATACGCCCGCGGGCCGCGGTGCTGATGCCGGCGCCGGCAATGATGGCCGGCGCGTTCCGCGCCTCGGCGCGCACGGTCACGCGATCGGTCTCGTCGATCGGCACTGTTCCCAGAATCCGCGCCGAATACCGCCCTGTCAGCGACAGCGATTGCTGGGAGCCGGTACGCGCGATCCATCCCCCGCCGATCGTGACGTAGGGTGTGAGCCCGACCGCTGTGCCGAGCTCGATGTTGGCGGAAAGCGACGTGGTGATCTCGCGCCAGGCGCCGGCATTTGTGTCGGCGACCGCGGTGACGCTGCGATTCGTGAACGGTCCCGAGGCGAGCAGCTGCGTGAATGTATCAACGAAGCTCGCGCGCGTGGCCTCCGCGGAAGCGGCCAGCGCATCTGAAGCGCCGACCGCGCGTGAAGTGACGTCGAGAGCCAGCTCGGTCCAGACTCTCGGCGCCGTGCGAACGCGCAGGCGCCCGCCCATGCTCGATTGATTGTGCGCGCCGCGGCCGAGCTGGGCGATCGCGGCATCGAGTGGAGTGATGCGCGCGGCGAGATCAAGCTGCGCCATCACGTCGTTGATGAGCGTCGAGCCGTCGCCGAACATCCACGTCGATACGCGGCGGCTCGGCGCCATCGGGCTCGATGTCGTGATGGGCGCGCCGGCGGGCGGCAGCGACAGCGACGCCGTGCCCGCGTCAAAGAAACGGCCGAAGCCGCCATACGCTTCGAGCTCTATTCGCGGCGTCGTCGCGGGTCCAGTCCGCGGCTGAGCGGTTTGCGCCCACGCCGACGCGGCCGACGCGGCCATCAGCAGCGCGGCCAACCACGTGCGTGAGCGAGTCATGGGCCGTTACTTCGCCGGCAACGGCATCACGGCGAACGACTGTGGCGCGCCAACGGCGGTAAACGTGCCGTTCACGACCTTGCCGATCGTCGCGGTGTAGCGGCCTTGATCTGCCGCGGCACCACCGCCGCCGCCACGACCGCCACCGCCACCCGCGCGGCCGCCGCGGCCGGCGCCGGCGGCGTCAGGAGCGGCAACCGGCGGCGCGCCGGCGAGGTTCCAGACCACTCGCCTCACGCCGGGTTCGTTCGCGACGTCAATCCGGCGCACTTCCTTGCCCGAGGCATCAGTGATGTTGATCGCCCACTGCGTGCCCGACGGCGCCGCGTCGCGCAGGTGGTACGTCAGGATGGCGCCATACGGCGGGTTCGGCGCCGTCCAGTCGCCCTGCACCGCGCGGACCTGGCTCTTCATCGAGAATTGATACGCGTGACGGAGCGGGAAAAGCTGCGCTTCCTCCGCCATTGCCTGCGCCGACACACCGCGCAGCGCGCTGTAATCATCGAGCACGTAGAAACTGCGCCCGAACGTGCCGAGCACCAGATCGCTCTCGCGCTTCTGAATATCGAGATCGCGCACCTGAATCGTGGGCAGGCCGCCCTTCATCTGTACCCAGTGCGATCCGCCGTCGACCGTGAAGAACAATCCGTACTCGGTGCCCACAAACAGCAGGTTCGCGTTCACGTGATCCTGAATCACGGTCCAGGCCGACTGACGATCCGGCAGATTGCTGGTCACGTTCGTGAACGTCCGGCCGCGATCGGTGCTCTTGACGACGTACGGCTTGTAGTCGCCGCGCTGCCAGTTATTGAGAGTGACGTACACCACGTTCGCGTCAATCGGCGACGCCATGATGTCGGAGACGTACGTGTACTTCGGCACGCCCGGGAAATCTTCGGCCTTGCGCCAGGTCTTGCCCGTGTCCTCCGTCACCTGCACCACGCCGTCGTCTGTGCCCACGAAAATCAGGCCCGCGAGCTTCGGTGATTCGTCGATCGAAACGATGTTGCTGAGCGCGGTCGTCGCGCGGTTGAAGCCCACGGTCGTCGCCGGATTCCACTGTTTACCCATGATCGGCACTTCGTTGGCGTCCAGCTTGCGCGTGAGATCCGGGCTGATCCGGGTCCATGTGTCGCCGCGATCCTCAGTGCGATAGAGAAAGTTCGTGGCCCAGAGCAGGCTCTTCCCGTTGTGCGGGCTGACGATGTAGGGCGCGTCCCAGTTGGCGCGCTCATTCGGGAATCCGCCTCCGCCACCGCGTCCGCCGCCGGCGGCCGCCGTTTCGATCGGCGTCCCGTCGAGATTTTTGGTGTTCGACGGATTCGGGCGAATCGAGCGCGACTGGCCCGTGCGCAGATCCAGGCGCGTCACGGCGCCGTTCTGCGACGTCGCATAGGTGTAGTACGGATCGTCAGGGTCACTGCGCGTCGTGAAGCCGTCCCCGCCGCCGGTTGTGTAGGCATCGCTCGTACGGATGCCGACGCCGTTCTGCGTGCGGCTCGGCGTGCAGAACGAGCCGTTGTCCTGCGTGCCGCCGCAGATGTTGTAGAACGGCGCCATGTTGTCGACCGAGACGCGATAGAACTGCGAGATTGGCAGGTTCGTGAAGTGGCGCCACGTCTTGCCTTCGTCGTACGACTCGTAGAGGCCGCCGTCGTTGCCGAGCACGAAGTGATTGCGGTCGTTGGGATTCGGCCAGATCACGTGATGATCGACGTGCACGCCCGGCAGCGGAAACACACCCCACGTCTTGCCGCCATCGGTGCTGCGCTCGAGGTTCGTGCTCATCGCGTACACCGTGTCCGGCCTGATCGGATCGACGAAGAACTCGTTGTAATAGCCCGGATCGGCGTTCATGTACCAGTTCGCGTCGTCCTGCGCGTCCTGATCGGGGTTGGCTTCGGTCTCGGCAACACCCGACGGCGTGTTGCCGCCGCGGCCTGCGCCGGCAGCGCGCTTGCCCACTCGCGCCCAGCTCGCGCCCTGATCATCCGAACGATAGAAGCCGCGCTCGTCGGCGAGCGCGTCGATCATCGCGTACAGGCGCGTCGGCTTCACCTTCGCGTCCACCGCGAGATTGATGCGGCCCATGTCCTTCACGGGAAGGCCCTTGGTCAGCTTCGTCCACGTGTTACCGCCGTTGGTCGACTTGAAGATGCCGCTCTCGGGGCCGCCGCCAACGAACTGGCCGACGCCGCGGCGCCGCTGCCACAGCGACGCATAGAGCGTGTCCGGGTTTGCCGGGTCGATCACGAGTTCATTCGCGCCGGTATCCGGGCTCGCCGTGAGAATCGCCTTCCATGTCTTGCCGCCGTCGGCCGTTTTGTACACGCCGCGTTCGCCGCCGGCGGACCAGAGCGGCCCCTGCGCGGTGACGTAGACAACGTTGGAATTGCGCGGATCGATTTGAATGTTGCCGATGTGCTCCGACGTGGCGAGAGCGACGCGTGCCCATGTCGCGCCGGCGTCGGTCGACTTGTAAAGGCCGTCACCGATCATCGAGCTGCGCGGATTCGAGTTCTCGCCCGTGCCGAGCCAGATGATGTTCGAGTCCTTCGGATCGACTTTGATGCAGCACATGTTGAAGGAGCCGCCGTTGTCGAACATCGACGTCCATGAGATGCCGCGGTTCATGCTCTTCCACGCTCCGCCGGCCGCGGTCGCGATGTAATAGATGTTCGGGTTCTTCGGATCGACATCGAAGTCCGCGATGCGTCCGGTCACCATGGACGGCCCGACGCTGCGAAGCCGCAGCCCTTCGAACACCGCCGGTGTCAGCCGGTCGTTGGAGGCGGATTGTCCGGATGGCGCCACGGCAGCGGCAAAACACGCGGCAGCGACAAAAACAAGAGACAGTCTTTCTTTCATAGGGTTGGATTCTCGCACAGAGCTATCGCTTCTTGAACGGAAACAGGAGCTGGCGCAACCAGCCCTCTGGCACCGGATCGCCTTCGATGCCATACTCCCGCGGCCATTCGCCGGGCGGTAAGTGCTGCGTGCCGAACATTTTGTCGAGCACAGGCAGATGGACGGCGAAGTTCTTGTCCACGGGACGAACCGCGTGATGCCAGTGATGGCCGCGCGGCGTCGTGAGGAGGTGGTCGATCCAGCCGAAGCGGAATCGGACGTTGGAGTGGATGAACACCGCGTGAAACGACACGAAGACGAGGTACGCGTAGAGCGGCGGCCGCGCGAAACCCAGGAGAAAGATCGGCACGAGCACGAGGCTGCGCATCGACACAGTTTCGATCACGTGCAGCCGCGATCCGGCGAGCCAGTCGAGTGTCACGCTCGAATGGTGGACCGCATGAATCCTCCAGAGCGCCGGCACCGTGTGATACGCGCGGTGGATCCAGTACTGCGCAAGATCGGCCAAGGCCACAATTTCGATGAACTGCACCCACCCCGGCTGCGCGGTGATCGACGCGTTCAGCCACGCCGGCTGCCACACGCGCGAGAGCGACGTCGCCGGCAGCAGCGTCATGAACGTCAGCGCCTGCACGGCGAGGTGATTGACCATCAGATACGTGCCGTCGGTCACCCATCCCGCCCGGAACGTCTTCACGTCCGCGCGATGCGGGAACGCGCGCTCCAACGGAAGGAACACCACCGCGAGTAGAAGCACGTTCAGTGCAAACCAGTCGAGCCCGACCGTGAAGGGCGAGGCTGCATCGGTCAGCGCGGCGGCCTCAGCGCCG
>JBKJHW010000063.1:0-5036 GCA_046598935.1 Vicinamibacterales bacterium
ATCGGCCGCGCACCCGCGACCGCAGCGTTCGCGGCTTCCGTCGCGATCGCTTCAGTGATCGCCCTGCCGGCGAGCACCCGCTCGGCCGCCGGTACGCGCCACGGAATCGGCGCCACCGCCCCCATGACGATCCGCGCCGATTTCACCACCGGACCAGCCATTACCAGGTTCACGGTCGCGGCCGCGAGCGGCCAGTCGTGCGATTGCTTGAAGCGTACCTCGTAGGCGGCACTCTTCTGGCCGGGAGCCGGCAACACGATGTGCGTCACGATCTCGCCCGGTTGCAGCACATTCTCGCCGTAGAGATTCTGGTTCGGCATCTGGAAGAACTCGCCGGCGTCGATCTCGCGCGCGCCATTCGGTCCGGCCACGCGGAAGCGGCCGCCGTAGGCGATCACCGGAACCGCAAGACTCGACGGATGAACGATGTGGCAGGGCCCGTCGCCGAAGATCGCGTGGAACTGATTCTCCCCTTCCACCGCGAAGCAGCGCGACCCGCCCTTCTTCAGGCAGTTGAACTCTTCATTACGGAAATACCAGCAGCGCGGCCGTTGCATGATGTTGCCGCCAACAGTCCCGATATTGCGGATCTGCGGCGTGCCGACGCCTTCGGCGGCGGTCACCAGTGCCGGGAACAGCTTGCGCGCCGCTGCATGCTCGGCGAGATCGACGATCTTGGTGGCGGCGCCAATGCGCAGCCCGCCCTCTGAAGCGCTGATCGTCTGATCCAGATTGCGAATCGAGACGAGCGTGGCTGGACTGACGATGAAATCTTTCATCAATCCAAGCAAGTCCATTCCTCCGGCTATCGGGACTTGCGAGGGTTGATGCCCTGAGCGAGCGACGCTCGACCCGTTGCGTTGAGCGTCGCGAGTCGAAGGGCTCAGCGCCGCGACCGCTTCCTTCTCCGTCGTCGCATTCACGTACGTGAAGGCCTTCAATTCGTGCCTCCTGCCCGCTCGAGCTCGTTCAATAAGTTGGCCGGCGTGATCGGAATGTGACGCAGCGTCACACCCGTCGCGTTGCGAACCGCATTTGCCACCGCTGCGGCGGTAGCCACCGCGGGCGGCTCGCCAATGCCAATCACGCCACGCTCGGGCTGATCGACCAGCACCACATCGATCTCCGGAATATCCGACTGGCCCGCCATGTGATACCACTCCATGTTCGGGTTCACCATGTTGCCGGTATTGCGGTCGAGGATGCGCTCTTCGAACACCGCGTAGTTGACGCCGCTGATAATCCCGCCGTAACACTGCGTCTCGGCGGTCTGTAAATCGACGATCAACCCGCAATCCTGCACGCACACGACCTTCTTCACTTTCGTAATCCCGGTCTCGACGTCAACTTCGACTTCGGCGAACTGCACGCCGCTCGTGCCGCCGGCCGAGGGCCCGCGCTCCCACTGCCCGCCCACCGACACCGGGATGGTGCCAAGCATCCGGCAGGCTTCTCGCCAGGTAATGATCCGAGAGGCCTGTCCTGAGCGACTGGCAGTTTGGCCGGAGGCCGGGCTGTCAGGAGTCGAAGGACGCACGTTGATCACTCCAATCCCGATCTCGAGTTGAGTGGCCGCGACCCCGAGCTGCGGCGCGATCCGCTCGAACAACGCATCACGCGCCTTGCCGGAAGTGACCCGCATCGCCGGCATCACCGCCGCCGCCGTCGTCGAACCACCGGAACCGGGCGCGAACGGATGATTGCTGTCGCCGAGCTCGATCGTCACTTGCGGCACGTCGAGGCCGAGAGTTTCCGCGACCACCATCGCCATGATCGTCTTGTTGCCAGTGCCGATGTCCTGCGTGCCGCAACGCATCACGACGCTGCCGTCGGACGAGATCTCGCAGTGCGCGCGCGCGCCGGTGCCGGCCCCGCCCCAGCGGTTCGCCGAACAACCCAGGCCGCGCTTGATCGGGCCCGGCGTCGGATCGCCGGTGACGTGACGGCTCTTCCAGTTGATCCGCTCCGCGCCCATCGGAAAATACTTCGCCCACATCGCGTTGGGTGCGAGCGGCGGCAGGTTCTTCAGCCGGAACTCCATCGGGTCCATGCGCACCTGGTCGGCGAGCTCGTCCATCAACACTTCCGTGACGAAACATCCCTGCGGGTGACCCGGGGCGCGCATCGCGCGTTGCTGTCCGGAGTTGATGTAGACGTCGGTATGCGCGCGCCGCCGGTTTGGAAATACGTAAATGTACGGCAGCGGATAATCCGAACCCGCGCCGGCGCCGCCGGTGCCCCACGTCGTCGCATCAAATGCGGTCAGCTTGCCGTCCGCGCCGACTCCGGCGCGCACTTTCGCGAAAGCGGAGGGACGATTGCCCGTGGCGAGATGCTCTTCCTTGCGATCGAGCATCAGCTTCACCGGCGCATTCGCGGCTTTTGCAAGCCGCGCGCACAACAAGCCCTGCATGTCGGGCCCGAACTTGCTGCCGAACCCGCCGCCCATGAATTCGGTGATCACGCGCACGTTGGCCTGCGGAATCTTGAGGCCTTGCGCGAAGCCCTCGCGCGTGCCGTGCACCGCCTGTGTAGACACCCACGCGGTGAGATTTTCGCCGTTCCACTCGCACACGCAACCGTGCGTTTCCAGAGAGGTATGGGTCTGTACCTGGGTGGAGTAGGTGCCGTCGATGGTGAAGGCCGCCGCCTTGAAACCGGCCGCCAGGTCGCCGTCTTCCTGCGCGGTGCCCTTGCGGGTGTTCGCCGGCGTGAACACTTGCGGCGCCTCGGGACGCATCGCCTGCTCGACATTCGCCAGCGCTGGCAGCACCTCCCATTCAACCTTGATCATTCTCAGCGCGTCGCCGGCCTGCTGCTCGGTCGTGGCCGCGAGCGCGCCGATCTCTTCTCCGGGAAACATCACCCGGTCGCCGGGCTTGATCGTGATCAGCACGGTCTTCACGCCCGGCGCTTTTTCAGCCGCCGACGCGTCGATGCTCTTCAATCGCGCGTGCGCGTGTGGCGATCGCAGGATGCGGCCATAGAGCATGCCGGGCCGGACGATGTCGTACGAATACTTCGCGCGTCCGGACGCCTTGAGCGGGCCGTCGATGCGCGACACGCGCGTGCCGAGCAGCCGTGATTTTTCAGGCCACGGATACTTCTCGTGCTGCGCCGGACGCGGCGGGCCCTGATCCCCGATCCCTGATCCCTGATCCCTGAGCTCATCCACGCGAGCCCCCTTTGACAGCGAGCGCTGCTTTAAGTACTCCGATATTCGTTCCGCATCGGCACAAGTTTCCGTCGAGCGCTCTCTTAGCCTGGTCCGCCGTGGGATTCGAATTCTTCTCGAGCAGCGCCACTGTTGCCATCACGAAGCCCGGCGTGCAGAAGCCGCACATCAAGCCGTCGTTATCGCAAAACGCCTGCTGAACGGGGTGCAAGGCATTTCCCGAGGCGAGCCCCTCAACCGTCCGGATGTTCCTGCCCTGCGCCTCGATCGCCAGCATCGAGCACGAGTAATACGTGCGACCCTCGATAATGATCGTGCACGCACCGCACGCGCCGCGATCGCAGACCCGCTTCTGTCCGGTGAGGTCGAGCCGCGTGCGCATCGCGTCCAGCAGCGTGACGCGCGGCTCCACTTGCAATTGGTGGCGGCGGCCGTTGATGGTCAGCGTGATCGGAACTTCCCCTGGCCCGACACCCTGCGGAGCCTGTCCCGCCGAAGCTTCGTCAGGAAGAGCGAGCGACGCGGAGGCGGACGCAACCGCGCCGACTCCCATCGTCTTGAAGAAGTCGCGCCGGGATACGTCTTCCGTTCCGCGCTTTCTGTGCTTTCTGCGGCCGTCGTCCATCGCGCAAGAATACGCCGATTCGCGGCAAGAAACGCCCTCCGGCGTCCCCGACCCAAATCGGGTCCCGATTAACGCCGCGCGTAAAAGTTTTCGTGACGCGAAAGCGCGAACAAGCCGATCGGGGCGGTTTGTTCCCTAGCCGCGTTCCGCCGAGCTGGCGCACATAATGCTTCTACCCGACGTTGCGCCGCGGGCTTTTTGCTGATTTGGCGCCTTACAAGGAGTGATCGAGATGCGACGTGTTTCCCTGGCCATTGCAGGCCTCTTCGTTTTGCTGGTGTCCTCACAGGCCCAGGCCCAGACCGTGAACTTCACCGCAGCCTTGAGCGGCGGCAACGAAAACCCCGGCGTGGTCACCGGCTCGGTCGGCACCGGCACGGTGTCGATTAACCTCGCCACGCAGGCCGTGACCTACCGCATGGACGTCTACAACATGCCGGTCGGCGTCACCGCGGCGCATTTCCACGTCGGCGCCCACGGCGTGAACGGCCCGGTCGTCGTCAACACCCCCGTCGTGGCCAACACCTCTAACGACTTCGCAATCAGCGGCACAGCCTCGGCCACCGACCTGACCGCCCGCGCGGCGCAGGGCATCAACTCGTGGGAAGACTTCGTGCAGGCGTTGCTCCTCGGCAACATCTACCTGAACGTCCACAGCACCGCCAACCCCGGCGGCGAAATCCGAGGACAGGTCACCAGGGTTCCATAAGTTCCACAAGTACCAGGGGTTCCAAAGGCGTTGTTCTGCCGTCGTGCCAATGGTTCTAAGAACCGTTGGAACCGCATCAGAACGATGCCCTTGGAACATTTGGAACCCGTGGAACTCTTGGAACCTTGTTGAAGGTCCGTCGGGCTAAAATGTCGGAGCCCGATGAAACTTTCCGTAGTCATGCCTGCGTACAACGAGCAGGCCACCATCCGCACCATCGTCGCTCGCGTCCTTGCCGTCGATCTTGGCCCTGTGGAAAAGGAGCTGGTGATCGTCGACGACGGATCGAACGACGGTACCCGCGACATCCTCAAGGAGCTCGACGGCCAGAACGGCGTGCGCGTCCTGTTCCAACCGCATAACCAAGGTAAAGGCGCCGCCGTGTGGCGCGGCATTCGCGAATCGACCGGCGACATGGTGATCATCCAGGACGCCGACCTCGAATACGACCCGCGCGAGTATCCACAGCTGATCCGGCCGATTCTCGATGGCGAAGCCGATGTCGTCTACGGCTCGCGCTTTCTCGG